>VHBV01000041.1 GCA_016882165.1 Candidatus Pelagibacterales bacterium | reverse complement strand
CTCAACACCATTACAAACAACGTCATATTGGAAAGCTTTGATTGAAAGAGGATCTTGTGAATTAAGAGCCTCAATTCCACCTTGTGGCATTGAAAAAGGATTGTGCGAAAATTCAATTTTACCAGTTTGTTCATCAAGTTCATACATTGGAAAATCAACAATCCAGCAGAATTTGTAAATTGACTCATCAATCAAATTTAAATCTTGACCCAACTTAATTCTTACTTGTCCTGCAATTTTGGCAGCTTCTGATTTTTTACCACAAGAGAAGAACACAGCATCACCATTTTGTAAATCAGCTGTTTTCTTAAGTTCAGCCAGCTTTTCTGTAGATAAAAACTTGGCAATTGGACCTTTTGCTTCGCCATTTTCATCAAAAATAATATATGCTAAACCTTTTGCACCAACACTTTGAGCAAATTCAATTGTTTTATCAAAGAAAGATCTTGGTTGAGTTGCACATTTTGGTGCGGGAATTGCACGAATTACAGCACCTTGGTCGATTTGTTTTGTAAAAATTGAAAATTCCGAGCCTCTGAAAATTTCAGTTGCTTCTGAGATAATAATTGGATTACGCAAATCTGGTTTATCAATACCATATTTAAGAATTGCATCTTCATATTTGATGTGTACAAACTTTTCATCTAAAGTTTTCTTAACACCAAATTTTTGGAAAATTGTTTTTAATAATGGTTCAACTTCGTTAAAAACATCATCTTGAGTTACAAAAGACATTTCTAAGTCAAGCTGGTAAAATTCTGGACTTCTATCAGCACGCAAATCTTCATCTCTAAAACAAGGTGCAATTTGAAAGTAACGATTAAAACCAGAAACCATCAAAAGTTGTTTAAATTGTTGTGGAGCTTGAGGAAGTGCATAAAACTTACCTGGGTGAAGACGCGCTGGAACCAAGTAATCACGAGCACCTTCAGGACTTGATGCAGTTAAAATTGGAGTTTGAATCTCTAAGAAACCTCGCGAAGTCATTTCAAAACGAATTTGCGAAATTACTTGTGAACGCAAGATAATATTTTTGTGAGTTTTTTCACGACGCAAATCAAGAAAGCGATATTTTAAGCGCAATTCTTCAGGATATTCGTTATTGTCATTTATCTGGAATGGAATTTGTTCAGCTAAAGATTCAATAGTTAATTCATTTACTTTAACTTCAATTTCTCCGGTTGCAATTTTTGGGTTAACGGCTTCAGATGAACGAGCAACAACTTCACCAACAATTGTTATGACCGATTCAAGTTTGATTGAAGAAATCTCATCAAGAGAGCCTCCTTTGAAAAAGGAGGTGGCTGAGTGCAACGAAGCCGTAGGATTTAAATCCCCCGACGCTTTCGCATCGCCCACTTTTTCAAAGGGGGCAGAACCTACAACAATTTGGGTAACTCCAAAATGATCACGCAAATCAATAAAAATCAAACTTCCATGATCACGTTTTGAATGAACCCAACCTGAAAGTTTTACAGTTTGAGAAACATTAGACTTATTTAATTCTGAGCAATTATGCGTTCTGTATTTATGCATTTTTAAAAAATTTAATTATAATTCTGATTTTTTTAAATATTTTTTAATTATTTTTCTGTCTTTTCTGAACTTTTTTCTCCAATCCGTCATTTTCCCCTAATCTGTCATTTTCCCCAATCCTTCATTTTCCCAATCCTTCATTTTTCCCAATCCGTCATTCTGAGCGAAGCGAAGAATCTCAGGATTATAAACTCCTAATTAAAACTTCTGAGATTCTTCGCTTCGCTCAGAATAACAGAATATTTCAGAATTACAGAGGATTTAAGAATGACATAGTTATTCGATAACAAATTGTAGTTCAGAAAAAAAACTTAAAAAAATAAAAAATAAACTTGTTGCGAATGGGCATTTTCACGCCGTGCGCAGCAACTCAATTCCATTTTAAATTTAAGCGCTGCTTGAATTTAAATTAATACTGATCGTAAGAATTTGTTCCACCGTGGAAAGAACGGTTTCTGCAAACATTACATTTTGCAAACTTAGCAATCATTAATTCTAATGCTCTTGGTTCTTTGAGGCAAATAAACCAACCAACCATATGGGTTGAAGGCAATAAGACCAAAATGTAAAAAAATTTGGATGTTATTACGAAAGCTAAAAGAGAAATAAGTCCATTGATTGCAGCAAATGTATAACTTACTCCAAGCAACATAGGAGGTCTTGTTAAACCTAAAAATAAAGGATTTGTTCCAACTGTACCTGACATAATTTTATAAGAATTAACTCACTGGTTGACAAAAATAAGTAACAAAACTATAAAATCGCTCGCAAAAGTCAATTAGTCGCTGCTATTTTTTCTAAATGATTTTCAAATTCCGCTTATTAGTAACTATTTTCATATAAAATGTCTTTTTTAGCAAAATCTTTAAGCAATATTAAACCGTCCCCAACTATTGCTATCTCAATGAAAGCTGCCGAATTGAAAGCTTCTGGTAAAGATATAATTTCTCTTGGAATGGGAGAACCTGACTTTGATACTCCAGATAACATCAAAAAAGCTGCTATTGAAGCTATAAACAAAGGAGACACAAAATATACTGCAGTTGATGGTACTGCTGCATTAAAAAAAGCAATTATAGCTAAATTCAAAAGAGAAAATAATCTTCATTATAAAGCTTCTGAGATTTGCGTTTCAACCGGCGCAAAACAAGTCATTTATAATGCTTTAATTGCAAGTATAAATCCTGAAGATGAAGTTATTATTCCAGCACCTTACTGGGTTTCTTATCCTGATATGGTTTTACTTGCTGGTGGAAAACCAGTAATTGTTGAGTCTTCAGCAAAAAATAATTTTAAAATCACTCCAACCGCGCTGGAAGAAAAAATCACTCCACAAACTAAATGGCTAATTTTAAACTCACCAAGCAATCCAACTGGAGCATGCTATTCAACTTCTGAATTAAAAGCATTGGCAGAAGTTTTATTGCGTCACCCTCATGTTCACATCATGGCTGATGATATTTACGAACATCTAATTTTTGATGACTTAAAATTTGCAACAATTGCAGAAATTGAACCACAATTGAAAGATCGCTCTTTAATTGTTAATGGTGTTTCTAAAGCCTATGCTATGACTGGATGGAGAATTGGTTATGGTGCTGGTAACGAAAAATTGATTAAAGCAATGTCAATGATTCAATCACAAAGCACTTCAAGTCCTTCTTCCGTTTCTCAAGCAGCTTCAGTTGAAGCATTGAATGGACCTCAAGACTATATCAAAAATAGTAAATCAGTTTTTCAAGCTCGCCGAGACATGGTAGTTGAAATGCTAAATAAGATTGATGGTATCAATTGCAATACACCAAATGGTGCATTTTATGTTTTTCCTTCTTGCAAAGGCTTGTTTGGTAAAAAAACAGCATCTGGAAAAACAATTGAAAATGATAACGATTTTGCAGCTTATCTTTTAGAAGAAGCATTGGTTGCGGTTGTTCCTGGAGTTGCCTTTGGAGCACCTGATTTCTTTAGAATTTCTTATGCCGCTTCTGAAGAATTTTTACGCAATTCAATGCAAAGAATTGCTGATGCTTGTGCAAAGTTAAAATAGATTATCTTCTAGAAGCTAAAAAATGTTACTTACTTTTGATATTGGAAACACAAATATAGTTGTAGGTCTTTTTCGCGAAAAAGACCTAATCCACAAATGGCGTTTATTGTCAGATTCCGTTAAGTCTTCTGACGATTACGCCGTTGATTTGGTTGAACTTTTTCTGACCGCCAAGATTGATTGTTTACATATAAATAAAGTTTTGATTGGTTCTGTTGTTCCTGAACTTAGTTCTATAATAAATGAAGCTGTAAAAAAATTCACTAACTGCAAAATTTTATCAATTGGTGATGATGAGGTTAAATTAGGAATTGATATTCAAGTAAAAAACAAAAATGAAGTTGGGGCAGATCGTTTGATTAATACTGTTGCTGGCTACAATAAATTTGGTGGTAACTTAATTATAATTGATTTTGGAACAGCAACAACTTTCGATGTTGTAGGAAATAATGGAGAATATTTGGGCGGAGTTATATCACCGGGCGTCAATCTTTCTTTGAAAGCTTTACATGATATGACCGCAAAATTACCAAAAATTTCAGTTAAACCACAAAATAATGTAATTGGCAAAAATACAATTGAAGCAATGAATTCAGGAGTTTATTTTGGATATATTTCTCTTATTGAAGGACTTGTGGCAAAAATTGAAAAAGAATATGGTGCAAAAACCACTAAAATTATAACTGGCGGACTAGCGGAAGTTTTTAAAGAAGGTTTAAAAGATTTGGTAAATCACTATGAACCCAATCTTACTTTGGAAGGAATGCGTATTATCTACGAAAAAAATATAAAAGAGTAATTTGTGAATTAGACAATGTTAGCTAATTATTTTTATCCCATATTTAGATAACATTGTCTAATAAGGTTGTGGCAACTTTTGTTATTACGAGTAGTCATTTTTAAATCCTCAGTATCTAACCTTGTTAAAATCACCTAATACAAAAAAATTAAAAATAAAATGGACTTAAATTTAAAAAAACACCAAAACGACTTACTTTTTCTACCTTTAGGTGGATCAAATGAAATTGGCATGAACGTCAATTTATACCATCTTGATGGAAAATGGCTGATGGTTGATTGTGGTGTTGGATTTGCTTCAGATGTTCCTGGAGTTGATATGTTAGCACCCGATTTATCTTTTATTAAAGCTCACAAAAAAAATTTACTAGGAATTATTGTTACTCACATTCATGAAGACCATCTTGGTTCAATTCAGTATTTATGGCGTGATTTAGAGGTTCCTGTTTATGCTTCAACATTAGCGGCAAACTTTTTAAGAGCTAAGTTGGAAGAATATAAATTAGATAAACAAGTACCAATTCGCATAATTGACAATACAAAAGATTTGGAAATTGGACCATTCAAAGTTGAATTTCTGGGTCTAACACACTCAGTTCCAGAGATGAAGGCCTTAATTGTAAAAACACCAAAAGGAAATATTTTACATACTGGTGATTGGAAATTTGATCCAAATCCTGTTGTTGGAGAAGTCTCTGACAAAGCAAGAATCAAAGAAATGGGTGACGCTGGAAAATTTTTAGCAGTAATTTGCGATTCAACAAATGCAATTTCTTCAGGACACTCAAAATCAGAAGGTGACTTATACCATTCTTTGAAACTTTTGGTAGAAGGCAGAAAAGGACTAGTTGGAATTACAACTTTTGCATCAAATATCGCCAGAATTCATACTATTGCAAAAATTGCTAAAGAAGTTGGCAGAAAAATTGTTTTGGCTGGTTTTTCACTTCACAGAATTTATGAAGTTGGTAAAAAAAGTGGATATTTCATGGAAGAATTTGAATTTATTTCAGACCGCGAAATGAAATTTTATGATAAAAAAGATATTTTAGTAATTTGCACTGGTTGCCAAGGTGAACCACTTGCTGCTGCAAAAAAAATTGCCACCGACACTCACCCTTCAATTCGTTTTACTGTTGGTGATTTAATGATCTTTTCTTCTAAAATTATACCAGGAAATGAGAAAAAAATATTTTCTCTTTTTGACGCCTTAGCAAAAAAGCAAATTGATGTTATGACAGAAAAAGATCATTTCGTTCACGTATCTGGTCATCCTTCACAAGATGAACTTCGTGAAATGTATGAACTTGCTAAACCAAAAATTGCAATTCCTGTTCATGGAGAATTTTTACACACCAAAACTCATGCTGAACTTGCTAAAGAATGTGGAGTTGTAAAAACAATTCAGGTTGAAAATGGTTTAGCCGTTCGTTTACAAGAAGATAATTTCCAAAGTGAAAGCTATATTGCTGGTTTTGTAAAGTCTGGCTATTTTGGCGTTGATGGAAAACAACTTCTTGACCTAAAAGGTGAAGTTATAAGAGAAAGAAAAAAATTACAAAATAGTGGCTTGGTTACAGTTTCATTCGCAATAAAAAATGATCTTGAGCTGCTTTCAAAACCAAAGATAATTTGTGTTGGTTCCTATGATTTGAAATCAGATCGTGAAACTGAAAACTTTTTGATACGCGAAATTGAAATTTTCTTAAAACAAAAAGCAAAAGAACTTGGTTTTAGCAGTAAAAAAGGCTTAAGTTTCTTAAAAAAGAAAAAGAAAAAATTGCAAGATAATAAAATTATCGCTGAACTTGAAAAAGCTTTGCGCTCAAAACTTCTCAAAGTTTTTGAAGATTTAATGGGCAAAAGACCAGTTTGCGAAATTATGATTAATTTGGTGAATAATTAAATTAGGGTCTGAGTTGTAGCAGCATATAATAAACAACTCGTCACTGCGAGTGAGCACTCGCAATGACGCTAGTGATAAAATATTAATTCTACAACATAAGTCTGACCTATTATAAAAAATACAAAAAATGAAAGCAGAATTTAAAATTATCGCCGATCATTTACGATCTTCATCATTTCTAATTGCTGATGGTATTTTACCAAGTAATGAAGGTAGAGGCTATGTTTTGCGCCGTATTATGCGTCGCGCAATGCGTCAACTGCATAAACTTGGCGTACGTGAAGTTACAATGTATAAACTTGTTGATTCGCTAATTAAAGAAATGGGAGATGCTTATCCAGAGCTTACAAGAGCAAAAGCAGTTATTGTTGAAACTCTTAAAAACGAAGAAGAAAAGTTTAGAGAAACTTTAGAAAAAGGTTTGAAAATTTTAGATGAAGAAATTGGAAAAAACAAAAGTAATAAATTTTCAGGGGAAATTGCTTTTAAACTTTATGACACTTACGGTTTTCCACTTGACTTAACCCAAGATATTTTAAAAGAAAAAAACATTGAAGTTGATTTAGAAGCTTTCAATTCCGAAATGGAAAATCAACGTGAGCGTGCCAGATCAAACTGGAAAGGATCTGGTGAAATGGCCGAAGAAAAAATATTTTTTGATTTGAAAGAAAAATTTGGCGAAACCAAATTTTTGGGTTATGAAACTTTAAGCACCAAAGCTAAAGTTCTAGCAGTGTATCCTAATTTTATAATTCTTGATCAAACACCTTTTTATGCTACTTCTGGAGGACAAAAAGGTGATGATGGAAAAATTGGTGATATTGAAATTTCAGAAACCAAAAAATTTGCTGGCGGACTTTTTGCGCATTTTATAAAGAGTTGTCCTTCTGACCTTTCTTCCTGTCATTCTGAGCGCAGCGAAGAATCTCAGGTAAAAGACTCCTCAGATGCTGGCACAAGATCCCTCGCTACACTCAGGATGACAAACACCATAAAAGTTGGTGACGAAGTTATAGCGGAAGTTAATCCAAAAACGCGTCAGGCCAGAGCATGCAATCACTCTGCAACTCATTTGATGCATAAAGCCTTAAAAGAAGTTTTGGGAAATTCAATTTCGCAAAAAGGTTCAAATGTTGACGCTGAATATTTCACTTTTGACTTCAATTTCAACCGCGCTATGAACATTGAAGAACTTAAGAAAGTTGAAGATTTAGTAAATTCTTGGATCAAACAAAACTCAGATGTTTCAACAAAATTGATGAACTTAGAATTAGCAAAAGAAAGTGGTGCTGAAGCTTTATTTGGCGAAAAATATGATTCAGAAGTTAGAGTTGTGGCTATGGGAAAATCGGTTGAGTTATGCGGTGGAACTCACGTAAAAAATACTTCTGAAATTGCAATTTTTAAAATTATCTCTGAAAAATCAGTTGCTTCAGGCATAAGAAGAATTGAAGCCGTTGCTGGAAATTCAGCTCAAGAATTTTTAATCAACCAAGAACAAAAATTAAAAACTCTAACAAAAGAACTAAAAGAAAAAATTGTTACCAAAGATAAGGACATTGTTAATCTGGGTGGAGTAAAAATTGCAAATTCAGATTTAGAAGAAAATGATCCAAAAGTTCTTGAAGAAATTTTGAAGAAACAAGACAAAGAAATTGAAAGATTAAAAAAACAAAATTTACTTTCCAATTTAGGAAATTTAAATTCTGAAAAAATTGGCAATGTAAATTTAGTAAGCAATATATTTGAAGATGTTGATGCTAAAGATTTGCGCGAAATTGTTAATGAAATAAAAAATAGATACGATTTTAAAGATTCTTGTGTTTTTGCTTTTTTTGGCTGCAAAGATGAAAAAGTTGCAGTTTGTCTAGCATTAAGTGCAAATCTAATTTCCAATCTTGATTCATCAAAATTGATTATACCAGTAATAGAAACAATTGGTGGTAAAGGCGGTGGCGGAAAAAAAGATATGGCAATGGGTGGTGGAAATGACAAAAATGCAATTAGAAAAGCAGTTGAAGTGTTGAAGAATTTAATAAATTAATTTAGTCAAAATGACTCGTAAATATTTTGGAACTGATGGAATTAGAGGAACAGCAAATAAGTTCCCAATGACAGCAGAAATTGCTCTAAAAGTTGGAATGGCAATTGGAGCAAAATTTATTGATGGTGATCATCGTCATCGTGTTGTAATTGGTAAAGATACTCGTCTTTCTGGATATGTTATTGAACCAGCCTTAACTGCTGGTTTAGCTGCTGTTGGAATGGATGTTTTTTTAGTTGGTCCAGTTCCAACTCCTGCTGTTTCAATGCTAACACGATCAATTCGTGCTGACATTGGAATTATGATTTCAGCATCTCACAACCCTTATTATGATAATGGAATTAAAATATTTACTCGTGATGGTCATAAATTAAGCGATAAGTTAGAATCTGAAATTGAAGCTTTAATTGATGGCGATATAACCCCACATTTAGCTGAATCAAAAAACTTTGGACGCGTCAAAAGACTAGATGATGCTTCAAATCGTTATATCGAGTTTGTTAAAAACTCATTTCCTAAAGACAAAACACTGAATGGCTTAAAAATTGTTGTAGATTGCGCGAATGGCGCCTCTTATAATATTGCTCCTAAAATTTTCTGGGAACTTGGTGCAGATGTTGTGGAAATTGGCACTGATCCAAATGGTTTTAATATTAACCAAAACTGCGGATCAACTCACCCTGAAGAATTATGTAAAAAAGTTATTGAAGAAAAAGCTGATATTGGAATTGCTTTGGACGGTGATGCAGATCGTTTATTAATTGTTGATGAGAAAGGAAAAGCGGTTGATGGAGATAAATTGATTGCTCTTATTGCAGAAAAACTGCACAATGAAGGAAATTTGAAGGGTGATACTGTAGTTATAACTCAGATGTCAAATTTAGCTTTAGAAAACTATCTAAGTTATATTGGCGTTTCAACAACAAGAGTTCAGATTGGTGATCGTTATGTTTTGGAAGAGATGAAAAAAAGTGGTTACAACTTTGGTGGCGAACAATCTGGTCACATTGTTCTTTCTGATTACTCAACAACTGGCGATGGACTTATTGCAGCTCTGCAGGTATTATCCATAATATGTGAAAACAAAAAACCTGTAAGTCAAATTATGAATCTTTTTGAGCCATTTCCACAATTGCTAAAAAATATAAGATTTGACAAAAACAGCAAAAACCCTTTGGAATTAGATGTTGTTAAAAATTTTATAAACCAGAAACAAAATGAACTTGACTTAAATGGTCGAATTTTAGTTAGAAAATCTGGAACTGAAAATTTAATTAGAGTTATGGCAGAAGGAAAAAACCAAGAACAAATCTTTAAAATCGTTGATGACATTATTGAAAAAATAAATATACACTGTTAGCTATACCAAAACATAAATCTATACTCTTAATTAATTCTAACTAAACTTTCCCACAATATCAACTAATTTGTGT
>VHBV01000040.1 GCA_016882165.1 Candidatus Pelagibacterales bacterium | reverse complement strand
TTTTTCTTCTTTTTTAGATTTTTCTTCGACAGGAACTGGAGACTCTGAAGTAGGTTTTGGTTCACTTTTTACTTCAGTTTTTGGATTTGAATCTAACTCTGTTTTTATTTCTGGTGTTGGTTCTTCTTTTTCTTTTTTAGAAGATTTTTTTTTGGGAGATTTTTTTTCTTTTTCTTCTTTTGGAGTTTTGAAGCGACTTTCAAAGTCTTCTTTTGAAGCTAAGCTAATAGAAACTTGGTTAGTTTGAATTTCTTCTGAAACTTTTAGATTAAAATTAGCGTAAATTAGAGCAACAAGAAGAAAATGAAAAAAAATTGAGTAAAGAAGGTTTTTAATCATTTATTATTGAACTAATTCGGTAACTAAAATAACTTGGCTAAATCCGCCCAAGTTTATTGTTTTTACTACGTCCATAACTCTTCCATAATCAAGTGTTTGATCTGCCTGGACATAAATTTTGCTGTTTAGATCATTTTTAGTTATTTCCATTAATTTAGAAGATAAACTGCTTAGTTTCACAGATTCTTCTTCGATAAAAATTGATCCGTCTGGTTTAATAGAAACTGCTATTGGATGAATTTTATCATCATTTGGTTCTCCAGCTCCTTTTGGCAATGTAACGTCAACACCACTTGTCATCATAGGAGCGGCAATCATAAAAATTATCAGTAAAACCAATAAAACGTCAACAAAAGGCGTAATATTGATATCGCTTATAACTCGTCTTTTTTTATTTCCTCTGTTAGAACCTAAGTTAGCTCCCATATTTTCGAAGATGCTTTTGTTATTCTGGAAGATTTTTATTTTTTATAAAAAATAAATTACTAGATAAAACTTTGCTAAAATTTATATCTTTTAAGGTTACAGTTATAATTTGATCTAAATCGTTTTTTACTTCCATTTTTACAAATTTTAAAGGATTTAAATCAAATATTAAGCTGAACTCGCCAGCTTCTTTACGATTTTTTTTCATAACAGAAACTTTGATTTGATTTGTGGATTTTTTTACATTGGTAATTTCAATATCTTTGGCATCAAAAGAGATATTCGGTCTTGTTAAAAAAGAAGCGGGAGTTGTGTTTGTACTTAAATAAGAAGTTTCTTCTAACTCAAGATCTTCATAAGCCAAAACAGATCCATTAACAACAATCAATATTTTTGGTTGAGCGTTATACTCAATTCTCATTTTGCCAGGTCGAGATAAAAAGAAACTACCATTTAAAGAACCATGTTCTGAAGACTCTTGAATAAATTTAGCGGATAAATTTTTTACATCATTTAGATAGTTTTCAATTTGAGATAATTCAGTTCTGTATTGTTGAAGTAAATCGGACTTTGCAGAGGATGATGCGTTGGCATAATTTGTAGCCACAAAGCAAAAAGCTACGCAAGTGACAAGGCACTTTGCGTAGCTTTTTATTATTGCTTTTAGATTCATAAATTTATTTTGAGTGGTAAATTTTTTCATTTAAAGAACCTTCTGATTTGTCAACAATTAGAGTTATAGCACTATCACCTGTAATGTTGATAGTTGTTCTAACCATATCTAAAAGACGATCAATTCCAAGAATAATTCCAATTCCTTCAATTGGTAATCCGACCGAAGAAAGAACCATTCCCATAAAAATTATTGAGCCACTTGGAATTCCAGCTGCACCCATTGAACCAAGAGTACAAGTTAAAATAAGCATCAAATAATCATGTCCAGCAAGCTCAATTCCATAAGCTTGAGAGAAGAATAAAGCGCATATTCCAAGATAAATTGCCGTTCCATCCATATTGATACAAACGCCAAGAGGCATTAAGAAGTTAGAATTGCTTTTTGAAACTCCCATTCTGTCTTGTAGTTGAATCATAGCAGTTGAAAGGGTTGCTTTGCTACTGCTTGTTGAAAAAGCAATTGACTGAGTAAAGAGAATTTTACGGTAAAATGGTAATGGTGACATGCGAGCAAAAACCAAAATCATTAAACCAAACACAAAATATTGGAAAACACAAGCTAGTAAAACAACACCAATTAATTTTGCTAACGATTCAAGAATATCAGTTCCTTGAGTTCCAACAACCCAAGAAATGAAACCAAAGACACCCAAAGGAGCAAGTTTTATGATTATTTCAATCATTTTAAAAGAAACTTGTGAAGCCGAATAGATGAACTCTTTTAGAGGTTTTGACTTATCTCCAACAAGGTTTATTGTAATTCCTGTAAAAATAGAGAAGACAATAATTTGTAAAAAGTTGTCTTTAACCATTGCCTCTAAAGGATTTGTTGGAATTAGGCCAAGTAAAAATTCAATTGCAGAAGGAGGTTCTTTAGCTACAAATGTTGATGCTGCGCCACTGGTTTCAAGTATTGCGTGTAAATCTATTCCTTCACCTGGTTTGAAAAGCAAGCCAGCAGAAAGTCCAATTATAACTGCAAAAACAGCAGTGATAACATAACTTCCAAAACCTTTTAAGCCAACTCTAGTAAAGTTACCTTCACCATTCATTGAAGTAATTCCAGAAAGAAGAGCAAAGAAAATAAGGGGTACTATGACCATTTTGATCAAGTTAATGAAAACGGTACCAAAAATTTTGAGTGGTGCGGCACTTTCTCCTAGAACTATACCAGAGATGACACCCAAAATTAGACCGATAAGAACTTGTTGCCAAAGTTTCATAGTATTACAAAATTAGTTAAATATTAGGTGAGTTACAAAAAACCAAAAGCATTGATATTTCAGAACTATTGAAACTTGCAAAATTAATTACATGTTTCAAAAGTTCTGAAAGATGTTTGATAGTAAAAAAGAACTCGTAAACGACATCTAAAACTCTATTAAGGAGCTTAGAAAATAGGCTCAAGAAAAGGCTTGTACCAACAGTGTCATCAAAAGCAACTTACAGATCGGTTTTTTTAATGTCAAGTTTATAAAAATTCTGATAATTATGGTTGTCGGCGCAAGCTTCAAGATTAAGGAGTTTATAGTTTGCAAATATTAATCAAATGATTTTAAAAGTTTTTAAAAAGATTTTGACTTTTAAAAAAAAGAGCCAATTTTAGAAGAAGTTTTATATCTGAATTTTACATTATATTTTAACGACATGAAAAAAATAATATCTTGTGCCTTCATGGCAGTCTCTCTTTCTGCTTTTGTAAACGATTCTTTAGCTGCTACAAAATTTGTTGCAGTTGGAACTGGAAGTATTACTGGCGTTTATTATCCTGCTGGTGGTGCAATTTGCCGTCTTGTTAATCGTGGAAGAAGAGAGCATGGAATTAGATGCTCTGTTGAATCAACTGGTGGTTCAGTTTCAAACCTAAATGCTATTAGAAATGGTGCTATTGATTTCGGTATAGTTCAGTCTGATTGGCAATATCATGCTTATAAAGGAACTGGTTTTTTTGCTGATCAAAAACCTTTTAAAGAATTAAGATCTGTGTTTTCACTATATACAGAAACTTTCACTTTGGCAGTTGCTGAAAAATCAGATATCAAAAAATTAGATGATATAGTTGGAAAAAGAGTTAATTTTGGGCCACAAGGTTCTGGAATGAATGCTACAATGGAAGTTTTGATGAATGCAAAAGGTTGGACTAAAGACAACTTTTCTAACATTACTTATTTACAACCTTCTGAACAGCCAAAAGCTTTGTGCGAAGGAAAAATTGATGTTATGATCTATGCTGCGGGAAATCCTAATGGAGTGTTGCAAGAGGCTACTCAAACTTGCAAAGTAAGAATTCTTAGTGTTGATAAAGAAACTATCGATAAATTAGTAAAAGAAAATTCTTTTTATGCTAAAGCAGTTATCCCAGGAGGTGTTTATGCTGGCAATCCTAATAATATAGATACATTTGGAATTAAAGCAGCTGTAGTAGCTTCTGAAAAAGCTGATAATGAAGTGGTTTATAACATTACAAAAGCAGTTTTTGAAAATTTTGATAATTTAAAGACATTGCATCCAGTTTTCTCTTCTTTGAAAAAAGAATCCATGGTTAATGAAGGAAATTCTGCACCAATTCATCCTGGTGCTCTAAAATATTTCAGAGAAGCTGGATTATTGAAAAATTAAAATTCTCTCCTGTTATAGCTTTTGAAAAACCCGCCTTAATTCTAAATTTAGGCGGGTTTTTTTGTGGTTTATTTTTCCATGCAAATTAGCAATTATAGCAAACTGGAAATTTATACCAAATAAACTATTTCTTGATAGTTAAGTAATTGATCATACTAACTTCGTCTTTTTGGCTAAAAATTACAAAAACCTCAAGCTGCATGTTCATGCAGCTTTCATTTTTTACAACTTTTATCTCAAAAATACTTCGTTACTACGATCAACAAATAGTTTATTTGGTATAGTATTTATAAAAACATAACTTTAGATGTAATGTTATTGGATTTTGTTCTAAATTTTAGCAGCAGCGGTTAATTTTATTCCATTTCTTCTTTTGAGCATCTTTCAGAAATGATTTTTTATCTAATAATGCTTCTTCTGAATGGTTTTTTTTATGATGCTTTAGGTAATTTTCGTAAGCAAAATCACCTTCTATATACTCTTTAAAAGACTTATAAATTTTCCAAATATTAAATAGAATTTTTTTCATCTTTTTTCTTAAAAATAATTGGCAAAGACTTTCTAAGACCTTCAATAACGACAATCCACAATACTGCTGCAAAACCAAGCGCAATAAAAGAAACTAGTTTTTGATTAAAAATGGCATTTTTTGTTATCAGAATCTCGGATTCTTCACTTATAATGAAATTATCTATCTTGTATTGAAGGCTTTCTGCCATAGCAAGAAAGCCAATTTTTACATCATTTGAAAAAACTTTTTGAAAAACTCCATAAGTTGTAACTGTTAAAAGAAAACAAAGCGGAATTGCAGTAATGAAGAAATATTTTCTTTTTTTGCTTTTTATTAAAATAATTGTGGCAAGAAGCATTGCAATTCCTGCAAGCATTTGATTTGATAGTCCAAAAAGAGGCCATAAAATATTTATTCCACCATTTGGATCTAAAACTCCCATATAAAGAAAATATCCCCAAGCAGAAACAATCAAAGTGCTGGAAAAAATGTTTGAGAAATTAGAATACTTATTTTCAGAACTATTTCCTAAAGGTTTATAAATATTTCCAAGTAGGTCTTGTAACATAAATCTAGCTACTCTTGTTCCAGCATCAAGAGTTGTTAATATGAAAATTGCTTCAAACATTATGGCAAAATGATACCAAATAGATATCATGCTGTTTCCAAAAGCTGAAGAAAATATATGTGCCATTCCAACTGCTAAAGAAGGCGCTCCTCCAGTTCTGGAAAAAAGGCTATTCTCTCCCATTTGGTTGGCTAAGTTGTTCATTGTTTCAACACTAAGAGCAAAACCCCAAGAATTTATTGTATTTACTGCAGTTTGAGCATCACTTCCACCAAGTGAAGCGGCTGGTGAGTTTATGGCAAAATAAATTCCAGGTTCTAAGACGCAGGCTGCTATAACTGCCATAATTGCAACTGATCCTTCAAGAAGCATGCTACCATAACCAACTAGTGGAATGTCTTTTTCACTAGAAATAATTTTTGGTGTTGTTCCTGAAGCAACTAAGGCATGGAATCCAGAAATTGCACCACATGCAATTGTTATAAATAAAAATGGAAAAATTTTACCACTAAAAATTGGTCCTGATCCATCAATGAATTGAGTTAGTGCAGGCATTTGAATTTGTGGTCTAAATATGAGAATAGCGATTGTTAGTAGTAAAATTGTGCCAATTTTTAGAAATGATGATAAATAATCACGAGGTGCAAGTAATAGCCAAACAGGTAAGCAAGCTGCCAAAAAACCATATAATATAACTGATATTGCTAGAAATTTTCCATTGTGATCAAAAATTTCGGAAAGAGCAGGGTTATAGTGAACAATTTTTCCGCAATAAACTGCCAGTAAAAACAAAATAATTCCAATTAAACTTGCTTCAAGAACTGCATTCGGCCTCAAATAGGAAAGATAGATTCCAATAAACATAGCAATTGGAATTGTTAAAAAAACTGTTGCTGTTCCCCAAGGGCTATGAGCAAGAGCTTTTACAACAATTAAACCTAAAACTGAAATTAGAATTATAATTATTGCTAAAGTTCCAATAATTGCTGCATAACCTGCAATTGGACCAAGTTCATCTTTAATAATTTGACCTAAACTTTTTCCGTTTCTTCTTGTTGAAGCAAATAGTATTATCATATCCTGAACAGCTCCAGCTAGAACAGATCCAATTAAAATCCATAAAGTTGCAGGTAAATATCCAAATTGAACTGCTAAAGTTGGTCCAATTAACGGACCTGGACCAGCGATTGCAGCAAAATGATGCCCAAAAACTATCCATTTTTTTGTTGGAACAAAATCTTTTCCATCGTTAATTTTAAAAGCTGGAGTTTGATTATTTTCATCAATTAAAAGAATTTTTGTTGCAATTAAAGCACCGTAAAAACGATAAGCGATTAATTGGCAGCAAATGCATGCTGCAACTAGCCAAAGTGACGAAATACTTTCTCCACGAATTATTGCAATTCCACCAAAAGAAGCAGCTCCAATAATTCCAATTAAAGCCCAAATTATTAAATTACGAAAATCTTTTGTCATTTATTGTTGTATTTTACTTTGTGATAAAAAAAATCAGAACTATAAATTATATCAGTATCCGATAAATTAAACAAATTAATTGAACAATGGCAGAAAAAAATACTCTTTCTATCTTGGAAAGCATCAAACAAAAGATGATGAAATTTGAACAAGATCCAGAAAAAAATGAAAATATTTTTGACGAAATAAAAGAGTTTGAGTATTCTGATACTTCAAACGCAGATGTAGAAACCAAGCAGCATGATGTTACTGAACAGAATGTTACTAACCCAAAAATTATTGCTGAAAATATTGAAAACGAAGAAGATTCGAAGTTTGATTTAGATCTTGAGGACTATGAAGGTGAGGAAGATGATCTTTTGCAAGATAATAGTAATTTTCTTTTTGAAAATAATAATGTTAGTGAAGTAAAGCAAAATCAAAATCCACAAAACGTTAACTCAAACCAAACCCCTGTTAATCAAACAGTCAATGAAAATAAAGTTCAAACCATTACTCAGACTCAAGAGAAGAAATTAGAAGAAGATTTAGATTTTGATCTTGATGAGTTGGAAAAAGAGTTTCTAAGCCATAATAATACTCAAGAAGAAGAAAAAAATGATTCTAAACATAATTTAGAAAATCTTGAAGAAGATGAAGATTTTTTAAATTTAGATGAATTAGAAGATGTAGAAGAAAAACCAAACAATCAGACTAATCCAGATTTAGAGACTTCAAATAATATTGAAGATGATGAACTATCTGAATTTGATTTAGATGATGATATTTTGTTAGAAAATGATTCTAAAGAAAGTTTTGAAAAAGAAAAACTAGCAAAATCTGATAATGAAATTGATCTTGGAAATTATGAAAGCGATGAGGAAGAAGATGATGAAGATGAAATATTGTTTGAAGAAAGTGGTGATAAGTTAAAGAATGTACAAAATAATGATGTATCTGCTAATACTTCTAATAATAAGTTTGAGGTTATGAATAAAACTTCTAATACTCAAAGTTCTTACTCTATGCCACTTATTACCAAAGATACTTTGCATCAAACTACAGAATCAATAAGAAAGTTGATGGATGCAAGTAATGTCGTAAGTGGTATAAAAACTTTTTCTCAGCAAACTTCTTTTAATGAAATTGCTCTACAATTAATGGAACCTAAGTTGGAAAAATGGTTGAATGAGAATTTGCCTGAGCTAGTTGAAAAAATTGTTCGTGAGGAGATTTCAAGAATAATTCCAAAAATTGATGAAGATAAAAAATAGGTTTGTAAAAATAAACTCCATCTTTAAGGTTCTTGTTCAAAGATGGAGTTTATTTTTTATTATAACTTAACTTCGTTTAGAGTTTTTCGAATTTTGTCGCAAGCTTCTTTTATGTGTTGTGAGTTTATAATTAATGGTGGTAAGATTCTTATAACATTTTCTCCTGCTGGAATAGTCAATAATCCATTTTCAATTAAGTTTTTTACAATCTCAGCATTCTCAATTTTAGAGTTTATTTTTACTCCAAGCATTAAACCAACACCACGAATTTCATCAATCAAACTTGGAAACTCAATTTTTAACTTTTCTAATTCATATTTAAGTTCTTCAGCATTTTTTCTTAAATTATCAAAGAAAAGGGGTTTTGATATTTCGTTTAATACAGCTTGTGCAACTGACATGGCAAGAGGGTTTCCGCCATATGTTGTTCCATGAACTCCTAAAGTCATTCCGCTTGCCGCTTCTTTTGTTGCAAGGCATGCTCCAAGTGGAAAACCTCCAGCAATTGCTTTTGCAGTTGCAACAATATCGGGCTTTATACCAAAATATTCGTAAGCGAACAAATAGCCCGTTCTTCCCATACCACATTGAACTTCGTCAAAAGCTAGTAGCAAATTATTTTCATCAGCAAGCTTTCTCAATTCATGAATAAAGTTTTTATCACAAACTTTAATACCTTCTTCACCCTGAATTGGTTCAATTAAAATGCCTGCAGTATTGTCAGTAATTGCATTTCTTACAGCTTCAATATTTCCAAATTCAACATTATCAAAACCATCTAATCTTGGCTCAAAACCTTCAATATATTTCTTTTTTCCAGCAGCTGAAATTGTTGCTATAGTTCTGCCGTGAAAAGCTCCAGTGAAAGTGATGATGCGGTTTTTGTTTGGTTGATTTTTTACATAAAAATGACGACGAATCATTTTTATAACACATTCTATGCTCTCAGCTCCAGAATTGCAGAAAAAAACATAATCAGCAAAAGTTTTCGATGTTAAATCTTCAGCATATTTATTCAATTCATTAACGTTATAAATGTTAGAAACATGCCATAGTTTTTTAGCCTGATTTGTTAGTGCCTCAACCATTTTTGGATGACAATGTCCCAAAGCATTTACAGCAATTCCAGCACCAAAGTCTAAGTATTTTTTGCCATTAGCAAATAGGTATACACCTTCGCCATGAGAAAATGTTATATCAAATCTTTTATGAACTGGAAGCAATTTAGAGCTGGTTGTCATTTATTTTTATAAATTAGATTAAATTTTAAAAAAATTGGGTGCTCTCAATTAGAACTATGAAACTAAAAATAAAGAAATATTTTTGAATTAGAAATTACAAATTTTAATAAAAAACAGGAATTATTCCTTGTGGGATTAATTTTTATTTTATGTAGTTATATAAAGGTTAATTTTCATTAAAACGACTTAACCTTAATTTTTTTTATCATAAGCAATCATTGCTTCTTTTGATGAAGCTTTGGTTTGAAAAATGGCAATCTAATTCCACAAGAGATAATTCATAAAAAACCAACAAAAATGCTTCTTGATTCAATTGAAACCAAAGAAAAAATTCTAGAGAAATTTTTGAAAATTGTTGTTTTTGAAGGTTGGAATGATTTTGCTTTAAAACAAGCTTTAAAACAATGTGGTATTGAAGAAAAGTTTTCTAATTTAATTTTCGAAAATGGATGTTTGGATGTTGCTGAATTTTACATTGAAAGTCAGAATAAAAAACTTCATTCAGAACTTTCAAAAATTGAAAATTTTAGTAGCAAAAAAATTCGTGATAAAATTCGTATTTCTCTATATTTAAGATTTGAAATAGAAAAAGAAAATAAAATAGCATTTCAAAGATTGTCTAACTTTTATTTAAGTTTGAAAAATCTTACATCTCTTGAAACTGGTTTTAGACCAACAATTCAAGCTGTAAAATCTTGTTTTAAAGTTTCAGACTTTATTTGGAAAATAATAAACGACCAATCAACTGATTTTAATTTTTACACCAAA
>VHBV01000039.1 GCA_016882165.1 Candidatus Pelagibacterales bacterium | reverse complement strand
TCGCTCGGTGATGACGAAGTGGGAAAGTAATTGCTAGCTCGGTGATGACGAAGTGGGAAAGTAATTGCTAGCTCGGTGATGACGAAGTGGGAAAGTAATTGCTAGCTCGGTGATGATGCGTTTTATGATATCATAAAATAATCTTAACTTGAAATTCTTGAGATAATTATTAGCTAATTAAGAAATAAATTAACTTTTTTAGATAATTAATTATGAATATTGAAAGATATAGTGAAAAATCTCGTCAAGTTTTGCAAAGTGCACAAACATTAGCTCTTGGTAGTGGTCACCAAAAGTTCTTACCACAACATCTACTGTCTTCTTTATTAGATGACCCAGATAACTTAGTCCAAAAGTTAATTTTAAATTGTGATGGCAATGCAGATTTAGCAAAAGCTGAAATTGCACAAGCTTTAAGAAAAATTCCGACAGTTGAAGGAAGTGGAGCATCTAATTTATCAATTTCTCAAGAGATTGCCAGAGTATTGCTGATTGCAGAAAAACTTTCCGATCAAAATGGTGATCAATTTGTTACCATAGAAAGATTGTTACAAGCAATTTTGGAAGATGAAAAAAATGAAGCAGCTCAGGTTTTAAAAATGGCAGGTTTGTCTGTAAATTCTTTACGTGAAGCAATTAGTAAAATTAGAGCTGGAAAAACAGCCGATTCAGCAAATTCAGAATCAACTTATCAAGCTTTAGAAAAATATTCTCAAGATTTGACTAAAAAAGCTAAACTAGGAAAAATTGATCCAGTAATTGGTCGTGATGAAGAAATTAGACGTGCAATGCAAGTTTTATCTCGTCGTACTAAAAATAATCCTGTTTTAATTGGTGAACCTGGTGTTGGAAAAACTGCAATTGTTGAAGGTTTGGCTCAAAGAATAGTTAATGGTGATGTTCCTGAAAGTTTAAAGGGCAAAAAACTGATGGCATTGGATATGGGTGCATTAATTGCTGGAGCTAAATTTAGAGGAGAGTTTGAAGAAAGATTAAAAGCAGTTTTAAGCGAAATTGAAAATAATGATAACGTAATATTATTTATTGATGAGTTGCATTTGTTGGTTGGTGCTGGAAAAACTGATGGTGCAATGGACGCATCTAATCTTTTAAAACCGGCTTTGGCGCGAGGAAGTTTACATTGCGTTGGTGCCACAACTCTTGATGAATATAGAAAATATATTGAAAAAGATGCTGCTTTGGCACGTCGTTTTCAGCCAATTTATGCTGAAGAACCGAGTGTTGAAGATACAATTTCAATTTTACGTGGAATAAAAGAAAAATATGAAGTTCATCATGGTATTAAAATTAAAGACTCGGCTTTGATTGCTGCAGCAACTTTATCGAATAGATATATAACTGACAGGTTTTTACCAGACAAAGCAATTGATTTGATTGATGAAGCAGCAAGTAGCCTTAAAATTGAAGTTGAAAGCAAACCAAATGAATTAGATGAAATTGATCGAAAAATTATTCAACTAAAAATTGAAGCAGAAGCTTTGAAAAAAGAAGAAGACAAAGCTTCAAAAGATCGTTTGGAAATCTTAAATAAAGAGCTTAGAGCTTTGGAAGAAAAATCAAATGAACTGACTTCTTTGTGGCAAGCTGAGAAAATGAAGTTAAACAAAATCAATGAGTTAAAAGGAAAAATTGAGCAAGCAAAATTTGAATTGGAAGTTGCTCAAAGAGAAGGAAATTTGGCCAAAGCAGGTGAAATAAGCTATGGGAAAATTCCATCTTTGCAAAAAGATTTAAATCAATTTGAAAACCAAGTAACTCAAAAAGTTATGCGTGAAGCTGTTGATGAAGACGATATTGCTGCAATTGTTGGAAAAGCAACAGGAATTCCTGTTGATAAAATTATGTCTGGTGAAAAAGAAAAATTGCTAAAAATGGAACAATTTTTAAATGCTAGAGTTGTTGGTCAAGATGAAGCTTTGAAGGCAGTTAGTAACGCAGTCAGAAGATCAAGAGCCGGTTTAGGTGATGCAAATCGTCCAATAGGTTCATTTTTATTTTTAGGTCCAACAGGTGTTGGAAAAACTGAGCTTTGCAAAGCTTTGGCAGAGTTTATATTTGATGATGAAGCTGCTATGCTTAGAATAGATATGAGTGAATTTATGGAAAAACACTCAGTTGCAAGATTGATTGGTGCTCCTCCAGGTTATGTTGGATTTGAACAAGGCGGTATTTTAACTGAAAGTGTAAGACGTAGACCTTATCAAGTTATTTTATTTGATGAAGTTGAAAAAGCGCATAGCGATATTTTTAATATTTTACTTCAAGTTTTAGATGATGGACGCTTAACTGACAGTCAAGGGCATGTTGTAAATTTTACTAATACAATCATTATTTTGACTTCAAATTTAGGCTCTCAAGTTCTGCATAATTCAAGTGATGATGAAATTGAAGATAAAGTTGTTTTAGATGCTAAGCAGTCTTTATTGTTTGATAAAGTGATGGAAGTGGTACGAGGTCATTTTCGTCCTGAATTTTTGAATCGTTTAGATGAAATTATTTTGTTCAATAAATTAAGCAGAAGCAATATGGAAAATATTGTAGATGTTCAATTTTCTAGGCTTGCAAAAAGATTAATGCAAAGAAAAATTGTTTTAGAATTAGATAAAACAGCAAAAAAATACTTAGCTGAAAAAGGTTACGATTCAGTTTACGGAGCAAGACCTTTAAAAAGATTAATCCAGCGTGAAATTGAAAATGTTTTGGCGGAGAAAATTTTGCGTGGTGAAATTTCTGATGAGCAAAATGTTAGGGTATTTGAAAAAGAAAATTCGATTATTTTCTCTTCCTAACTTTTGATTGCTATGCAACAAAAATGGAAGGGTGAAAAAACCAGCTTGCTTGTGATGACGAGGTGGGAAAATAATGGCTTACTCGGTGATGATGAGGTAAGTATAATTGCTTGCTTGCGATGGTGAATTAGGAGGTTTGTCATTGCGATGTGTCTTCTCAGTCGTCATTGCGAGGAGTGCGAAGCACGACGTGGCAATCCCTTTACAGTATAATGAAGCAAAAAAGCCAAAAGTCATAGTAAGATAAGATCGCCACGCTTCGCAAGATTGCTCGCTCGCGATGACGAGGTGGTAAAGTAATTGCTCGCTCGCGATGACGAGGTAGGAAAATAATGGCTTACTCGGTGATGATGAGGTGAGTATAATTGCTTGCTTGCGATGGTGAATTAGGAGGTTTGTCATTGCGATGTATAATTGCTTGCTTGCGATGGTGAATTAGGAGGTTTGTCATTGCGATGTGTCTTCTCAGTCGTCATTGCGAGGAGTGCGAAGCACGACGTGGCAATCTCTTTACGGTATAATGACCAAAGTTATAAAAAACTAAGAAAACATTTTTTTCAACTTAATCATCTCTAAGCAGGCATTAGCTGCAAAACCACCTTTATCTTTTTTATTAATGTCAGCTCTTGCTATTGCTTGTTCTTCATTTTCTACAGTTATAATTCCATAGCCAATTGCCAGTTTTTCCTTAAAAGCTAGTTCGTTTAAACCTCTTGCACTTTCAAGACAAACATAGTCGTAATGAGTTGTTTCTCCACGAATTACGCAGCCCAATGCAATGTAACCGTCATATTTCTTTGAATCTTTAGCAAATGCTATTACTGCAGGAATTTCAAATGCTCCTGGTACTGTTACTACTTCATATTGGTGACCAGCATCAATAATCTTTCTTGTTGCACCTTCAAGTAAAAGTGCGGAGATATCTTTATAAAAATCAGCCTGAATAATTAAAACTTTTGTCATTGTTTGATTGGTTTTTTATTTGTAAATTTCTAATGAATAAATTTTTTTTCTATTTCCCTTTAATATAATAATATAAGTTTTTTTGTTTCAACAAAGTTGGAGAAGGCTTGTTCCGTATTTTTTTATTATTAAGGAATAAAGACCAAATTTTTCTAATTAATTATATTCTTACTTAATGCTTAATATTTTCAATTTATTTCTAGTTTTATTTAGCATTTGGTCAGTTTTAATGCTTTTTTCAGAGAATATCTCTTGGCTTTTTGCTTTTTTGGGAATTATTTGTTCTTCTTCAGTAAGCTTAATTTGTTACAAGATTAAGCTAATTGATAAAAAGTCGGATTTCCCTTTTTTGCACGTAAATTTTTATAGTCATTTTCTTTCAATATATGTTGGAAATTTTTTGGGATCTTTAAAATTTTTGCTAATTTTAGCTTTTGCTAGTAAAGATTTTCGTGCAACAAAACGAGTTTTTAAGATAAAAGAGGAAAAAATTAATAATTTTATGATGATTGCAACAATAAATATGACGGTTGGTTTAACTTGTCTTGATTGTAGTGATAATAATTTTTTGGTTTATTCTGTAAGCAAAAGTTATTTTAAAGGTTTTGATTTTGATAAAGTTGTGAAATCTTTGACGAAAGTTAATGATGATGAGATATAAAAAAAATAATAAAAATGGATAAAGTTTTAATTGAAATTGAAAAGCTAAAAGCAGAATTAGAAAAGCATGATGAAGCTTATCATAGTTTTGATGCTCCATTAATTTCTGATGCTAAATATGATGAATTAAGAAAAAAGTTAGAAGAATATCGAACTAATTTTCCGCAATTTTTTGAGAAAAGTGAGAAAGTTGGAAGTAAAACGCTTTCTATATTTGGCAAAATTCAACATAAAAAGCCAATGTTGTCATTGGCTAATGCTTTTACTTATGAAGATGTTGAAGATTTTATTGGCCGTATAGCTCGTTTTCTTGGTTTAGATAAAAAAGAAGAAGCTTTAGACTTATTTAATTTCTCGTCGCAAACAAAATTAGAGTTATTTTGTGAAGTTAAAATTGATGGTTTGTCATTTTCTGCACGTTATGAGAAAGGTAATTTGGTTTATGCTGCAACAAGAGGCGATGGTTTTGAAGGTGAAGATGTGACGCAAAATGTAAGAATGATTAACAATTTTCCTCATCAATTAAATGTAGAAAATGCCCCAGAAGTTTTAGAGGTTCGTGGTGAAATTTACATGACCAAACAAGATTTTGAAAATTTGAATAAAAGACAAGAAGAGCAGGGTGGTAAAATTTTTGCTAATCCTCGCAATGCTGCTGCTGGTTCTTTAAGACAACTTGATCCATATATAACAAAATCAAGAAATTTGAGCTATTTTTGTTATTCACTTGGTGATTATTCAGAAGATTTTGTTTGCAATTCGCAGTTTGATCTAATTAAAAAATTGCAGCAATATGGTTTTAAAACTGAAGCAAATTCAAAACTTTGTAGTAGTGTTGATGAAGTTATGACTTTTTATAATAAAATTGGTGACCAAAAATATCAGCTTGATTATGATATTGACGGTATGGTTTACAAAGTGAATGAGTTTAATTTACAAGAAAGACTTGGTTTCGTTGCCAGAAGTCCAAGATGGGCAATTGCTCACAAGTTTGCAGCTGAAAAAGCAAAAACTGAAATTGAAAATATAATAATTCAAGTTGGTAGAACTGGCGCACTTACTCCGGTTGCGGTATTAAAGCCAGTTAACATTGGTGGTGTTATGGTTTCGCGAGCCACTTTGCATAACCAAGATGAAATTTCTAGAAAAGACATTCGCATAAATGATGTAGTTTTAATCCAAAGAGCTGGTGACGTTATTCCTCAAGTTTTAGAAGTTGATTTTTCTAAAAGAAAAGCCGAATCACAGCCTTTTATTTTTCCTTCTAATTGTCCAGTTTGTGGTTTTGAAGTAAGAAAAGTTGATGAAGATGTAGTACTTAGATGTATGAATGGTTTGTCTTGTGAAGCTCAGTTAAAAGAAGCTTTGAAGCATTTTGTTTCCAAAGATGCTTTCGATATCTCTGGTCTTGGGAAAAAACAAATTGAAAACTTTTTTAATGAAGGAAGAGTTAAAAATTTTGCTGATATTTTTAAACTAGAAGAAATTGAAAAAACAATTTCTAATCCCTTAATTAAAAAAGAAGGTTGGGGAGAAAAATCAACTCAAAACTTATTTGCAGCAATAAATCAAAAAAGAACAGTTTCTTTAGAGAAGCTTATATATTCAATTGGTATAAGACATGTTGGAGAAGTTACAGCAAAAGTGATTGCTCAGCACTTTATTTCCTATGAAAATTTTCGCGATAAAATGATTGATATTTCAAATTTAAATCATGATGAATTATCAAAGAATCAAGATTTTATTGATTTAGTTGCAATTGATGGAATTGGGGAAAAAATGGCTAGTGCAATTGTCGATTATTTTCGTGATGTAAGAAATGTAGAAATGTTAAAAGACTTAGAGAAATTTTTAAATATTGAAAATGCAATTTTGAAAAACTCGTCTTCAATTTGGTCTTCTAAATCTATTGTTTTTACTGGTACTTTATCAACTATGACCAGAGCTGAATCGAAAAAAAGAGCAGAAGATTTGGGTATGAAAGTTGTTGGTTCGGTTTCAAGTAAAACGGATTTTGTTGTTGCTGGCGAAGATTCTGGCTCTAAGCTTAAAAAAGCTCAAGAACTTGGAGTTAAAGTTTTAAATGAAAGTCAGTGGCTGGAAATGCTCAAGTAAAAAGTAAGAATACAAAAAAACAAAACTAGTAGTGATTTTGAAAAAAATATTGATTACGCTGATAAAAATTTACCAAAAAGTTTTTTCTTTGTTAATTGGTTCTAACAAGTGTAGATTTGAACCAACTTGCTCAAATTATATGATAGAAGCAATTAATAAAAAAGGATTGTTAAGAGGTTCTTTTCTTGGAATCTGGAGAATTTTAAATTGTCATCCTTTCTCAAAAAAAGATAGGTATAATCCAGTAAAGTAAATGATAAGTAAAATCATAACTATAATTACTATAAACCTACTACTTATTAATACAGTTTTTGCTGCGCCAAATTTAGTAAAAACGCCCGATTTTAAACCTGATAATTTGGAAGATCTAACAAAAGATTTGTTAAAACAAAAAGAAGCAATGGATCCTTTTTCAACAAACAATGTGAAAGTTGATCTGGAATCTCTTGGACTTGATAATGTTGAAGAAAATGGTTCTGCAAATAAAAACCAAAAAGATTCAACTTCACCATCTGCCGTTAAAAATTCTTCGCCTTCAATTACAGAAGTAAAAATAGAAAAGCCTGCTGATCAAAAATTAGTTACACCAAAAATAGAAGAAATAACAAAATTACCATCAAATTCAGTTATTAATCAAAAAAAAGCTCAAGATAAAATTTTGGAAAAAAGTGATAAGAAAAAAGAAGAAATAAAAACAACGGCTATAACTGAAAGCAATCAGATAAAAGAAAATAATGCAAAGAGTAATGTGATTATAAAAGATTTAGATTCACCGCAAAATATTAATTCAGAAAATTTGCAAAAAAACCAACCAAAAGAAACAACTTCATTTACTACAGATTCTGTAAAATCAGAAACAGTTAATTCTGCTAAAGTCTCTGATAATAAAGTAAAATCAGAAAGTGATAAAACTCCTTCACAAATTGAAACAAAATTGCCAGTTGAAACAAAATTGCCAGTGGAAGACAAATTAAATCTACAATCTGATTCTCAAAAAAACGAAGTTAAAGAAGATAAAGTTGAAGAAAAAAAACCATCTAAATCTGAAATTGCTGCTCAGAAAAAAAGGATTGCAAACGAGAAAAAACAAAAAGCACGATCGGAAAAATTAGAAAAACTGAGACAAAAATATTTGATTGACTACTCAAAACCAAGTTACTTTGCTTTTGGAGAAGAAGAAGTTGTAACTCCAAGAAAAAGAAATATTGATAAATTTGTTTCTTACGAAATGCCGGCTCAGCCAATTATGGAAACTCTGAGAACTGAAGATAATTTTCATATTCCTTCAATTTTGACATATAAAGATAAAGTTGAAAATCTTTTTAAATCAATTTCATCCAATAATATTTCATATTTTAAAAGTATGTATAACGAAATAGGGCAACCTAATTTACGAAATGAAAATGGTGATACAATTCTGACCTACAGTATTTTATCTCAGAAGCATGATATTATTGCATCAATACTACTTAATGGTGCAAATCCAAATTTAGCAAATTCTTTGGGTTACACGCCGCTTGAAATTGTTATTGAATTAGCTGATTCAAAATCTTTAAAGTTATTGTCAGATAATAATGTTGATGTTAATTATGTTGACGCTTTCAAAAGAACTTATTTAATGCATGCTGCTAGAGTTGGTTTTTTGCCTGCTGTTGAGTTCTTAATAGATAAAGGAGTTGACGTTAATGCGATGGATGAAGATGGCTTTAGTGCTCTTGCGATTGCTTACCGACATAAAAAAGATATTATAATTAAATATCTATTAAAGCATGGAGCAAAACCTTGGGTTGAAAAACCTTACGATCCAAGTTCTCAACTTTTAATTAAAGAATTAAAAGATAGATGGAAGAATTAAATATATTACTTTTAGAGTTTTAACAACTTTTACATAAAAAGGCATGAGAAAAAATATTTTAAAAAGCGGTTTATTATTGGCTTCTTTTTGCTCTAGTTTTAACGCTTATTCTCAAATTGACTTAAGTTCTTCTGATAAGTTTGGAGGAATAACATCTTTGATGTCTGCGACAATTGATGGTGACTTAGAAGGAGTAAGGTTTTTTGCTAGAAATAATCCAACAACCGTAAATCAAAAAAATTTAGGAGGAGCAACAGCTCTAAATATTGCAGCTCGTGTTTCTGATTTTGAAATTGCAAAAGTTTTAGTAGAGAAGGGTGCCAATGTTAACTCTTCAGATAATGAAGGTTGGACACCTTTAATGAGAGCTTCTTTATCAAAGAATAAAGATATAGTGAACTTATTATTAAATAATGGCGCTAGCACATCAAAGATAAACTATTTTGGTGAATCTGCAATTATACATGCTTCCTTTTCTGATTGTAATGAATGTTTGTTTCTGATTCTGATATTGGATAGAATGAATCATTTTTCAGATAAAATTACTTTAAGACAACAAATTAATGATGCTTTTGTTGTTGCTAGAAATCATGATAATAAAGATTCTCAGTCAATTCTTGAGAATGCTTTAGATAGAGTTGAAAATGGTAACCAGAATAGAAAAATCTCTGATAAAGAAATTGGTTTCAATAATCAAAGCAGTAATGATTCTTCAACCGTTGTTGAAGAAAATATGCCATTAATTACTGAGCTAAATGGTAAGAAATTTAAATTTCAACAAGGAGAAGAAGTTAAAAAACCAACTTATTCAGATTCTATTTCTAGAATATCTGAAGATTCTAATAAGGTTGAAAAAAGTATAAAAACAATTTTGGAAGATGCTGATGATAAAAAACAGAAACAACAACAATCAAGTCAGCCATCAAAGAAATATGTTTTTACAAAAGTAGAGAAAGAAAGCTCTGATTATCAAGAAAAAGAAGAATCAAAGGAAGAAAAAGTTGAATTACCTAAAGTAGATTCAAATATACCAGACAAAAGCTTAGAAGTTTCGCAAGAAGTTAAAAAAGAAAACAAGTCAGAGAAACAAATAGTAAAGAAAAAAGGTTTTTTTGATTGGTTGATGTTCTGGAAAGATGAAGAAGATGTTGAAATTCAAAACTTAGTTGAAATAGATCAGGTTAAAAAAGTAAAAAATATGGAACCAGAAGTTTCTGTAACAAAAAACGAAGAACTTGTTTCTAAGTCAAGATTTAAATTTTCTTCAGAAAAAAATAGATAAAGTTAAATAGTCTTATTTATTTTCAAAAAAGCGTGTTTTCTTTTCAGGAAACACGCTTTTTTTGTGTTATTGGGATAATATATACCAAAACATAAATCTATACTCCCATTAAAGCCATATCTAAACATTCATTAAAATTCTCAAATTTGTTTCTAATTTTCTTCACCAAATTTTTTACATGGCCCCACTTCTGTTCAATTGGGTTGAAGTCGGGGCTGTATGGTGGAAGGTAGAGAATATTGCAATTTGCTGATTCTACAAGTTCT
>VHBV01000038.1 GCA_016882165.1 Candidatus Pelagibacterales bacterium | reverse complement strand
TCAAAAATAATCTGTTTGAAATAGTAATTCAGTTTGGCGCCATATTGGCAGTCTGTTTGGTCTATAGAAAAAGAATCTTTGAAGTCATATTTAATTTAAATCAGAAAAAACAGCAAAAATTTTCACATAATATTGCCCTTGCCTTTCTGCCAGCAGCTATTTTGGGAGTTTTGTTTCATAAAGTAATTAAAGAGTTTCTCTTTTCTAACTTAGCAATTTCTTTAAGTTTGATTATTGGAGGCATTATTATGATTATTGTTGATCATAAGCCAAGAAAATCAGAAATTAATGATGTTGATGAAATTACGCCTTTTAAGGCTTTGTTGATTGGTTTTTTTCAATCTTTAGCAATGATGCCAGGTGTTTCTAGATCTGGAGCAACAATTATTGGTGGATTATTGTTGAAATTTAACCGTAAAGTTGCCACTGATTTTTCTTTTTTCTTAGCAATTCCAACAATTTTTGCAGCTTCATTTTATGATTTAGCTAAGAATATAAATGATCTTGATACATCTAATATTGAGCTTATATTAGTTGGAATATTTTCCTCATTCATATCAGCGATTTTAGTTATAAAGTGGTTTTTGAATTATGTTAGTAAAAACAATTTTGTTATTTTTGGTGTTTATAGAATTATAGTGGGATTTTTGATTTTATATTTAAGTTTATTATAGATGACACAAGTACAAGAAAAATTCGCGATCAGATTTGGACTTGGAGCTATAAAAGCCGTCGGCTTTAATATGATGGAAAATGCTGCAAAAGAAAGAAAAGAAAATGGTGATTTTAAAGATATATATGATTTTTCTGAAAGGTTGGATCCAAGATCAATTAACAAAAAATCAATAGAAGCTTTAGCAAAAGCTGGTGCCTTTGATGATTTGACAAAGAATCGTCGTCAAATTGCTGAATCTTTCGATATTTTGTCTTCATATGCTGCTCAAAAACAAGAAGCTGCATTGTCAAATCAAATGAGTCTTTTTGGAGGTTTGCCAGAATCTGAATCGAAACCAGAACTAAGAAAAGTTGATAATTGGACCAAAGCAGAAAAATTACAAAAAGAATTTGAAGCATTTGGTTTTTTCCTGAATGAACACCCTGTTGATGATTATTTACCAGAACTTAGAAAACGCGGCGTTGTTTTTTCAGACAAATTAGAACGCGACGAACTAGAAGATAATAATTTGATTAAAATGGCTGGAGTTGTTGCTGGAAGTAAGCATAGATCTGGTTCAAGAGGACGTTTTGCTTATATGACAATTTCTGATCCTTTTGGTATTTTTGAAGCGATGATTTTTGATGAAGAATTAATCACTAGTGCCAGAGATTTGTTGGTTGATGGTAGCATGATATTAATAGAGTGTTTGGTGAAAAAAGATGATGGTGGCACAAGAATTTTGGTTAAAGAAGTTAAAAAGTTGGAAGAATTTATAAAGAATACTAAACCAGCTGAAGAAGATTTTGAAGATATTAAGAAGCAGCCAAGTAGAAATCGTGATTTTTCTGGTAAAAGAAATTTTGGTGGTGGAAATGAAGATTTTGAAAGTGGCGGATTAAAAAGATTTTCAGAAATCAATAAACAAGAATCTATAAAACAAAATGAACAAAAGCTTTATCAAGAAAAAATTGAAAATCTAAAAGCTAAAAAAATTTTTTCTTCAGTGCAAATTATTATCAAAGAAAGAGACCCAATTCAAAGTGTGAAAGCTTTGTTATCTCAAAGAACAGTGCCAAATAATTTTGAGAAATTCAGTAAAGTTTTATTCTGTATTATGCGAGGTGGAAAAGTTTTTAAAGTGGAATTATCACAAAAATACTTGCTTGATGATTCTGATGTTTCTAAACTAAGATCTTTTGATAAAGTTGTTGATGTTGAATGTTTGTAAGGTTTTTTTAATTTAATTTTGTGAATAAAAAGCTAAATCAAAAATACATATTTGTTTCATTATTGCTGGCATTTTTCTTGATTTGCCAAACCGTTTTGCTTGTCCACAGTTTTTCTCATAAAATTAATTCTAGTGAAATTGGTTTTTCTGACGTTGAAAATAGCTTCTTAGAAAAAGCCTTTTTATTTCATGATAAAAACGATAGCTCTGAGAAACATAGTGATGATTCTTGTTCGTTGATTTCTTTGTTAAACTTGCAAAAACAAATTTTACTTTGCCCTGCTCTTCTAATTGCTATAGCGGTTTTTTATAATTGTTTTGTTAAACGTATTTTTAACAAAGTAAAACTTTCTTATCTTCTCTCTTCTTACTTTGGGCGTGCTCCGCCACAAATTTCTTTGTAAAAAATTACCATCTTATTCGTCACAAGCTTCTAAAATAGTGACAAAGTGGATTGCCACGTTTCGCACGATGTCTTACTCGTAATGACGGACGTGAAAAAATTAATCCTTCAAGGGATAATTACAAAAAATTCAATTTAATATATTTATGAAAAAAATCCCCAATCTTTTGGCGCGTGCTTACTCGCCAATTTTAATTGCTATGCAGATGTTTGTTTTAGGTCAAGCTGCAAAAGCACAAGATTTATCAAGTGATTCAAAAGTTAGTGAATATGAAGTGACTGCAAAAAAACTTGATGAATCAAGAAATAATTTGTCAGTTAAAACTGGAGGTAGTTCGTTTGTTTTTAATCAAAATGACATTGATAATTTGCCACAAGGTCAAGCAACTTCTTTAAGCCAAGTTCTTTCAAGAGCTCCATCAGTTGTGCAAAATTCACAAAATCAACTTCATGTAAGAGGTGATCATGCGAACTTACAATATCGTATTAATGGCGTTATGTTGCCTGATGGTGTAAATGGTTTTGCACAAAAACTTGATACGCATTTTGTAGATTCCATTGATTTCCTAACTGGTGCAATGCCAGCTCAATATGGAATTAGAACTGCCGGTGTTGTTGATATTAAAACTAAAAGTGGTTCAGCTCTAAAAGGCGCAAGATCAGAAGTTATGTTTGGTGGTAATGATTTATTCCAAGTGAATCAACAAGTTGGTGGTAATAAATCTGGAATTGATTATTACTTAAACGCAACTTACTTGCAAAATTCAAGAGGAGTTGAAGCTACAACTGCAGCTAGAAACTCTAATCATAATGATACATCTCAGGATAATGTTTTTGGTTATTTTTCTAAACTTTTAGATCTTTCTAAGAGAGTTAGTGTAATTGTTTCAAATTCTACAAATCGTTACCAAATTCCAAATAGTCCAAATCAAGAAGCAGAGTTTGATTTAAGTGGAGCAACTGCTGATTCAAATTATTTAAATGAAAAGCAAGTTGAACAAAATCGTTTTGCTATTGCTTCGCTTGATGGTATAAGTGATGAAGGAGTTGGTTATCAATTATCTCTTTTTTCTTCTCAAAGTAACATGCAATTTAAGCCTGATTACAATGGAGACTTAATTTTTAAAGGAATTGCTTCAAGTTTTAATAGAAATAGTGTTACCAATGGTTTACAAGGTGATTTTAGTTACCAAATTAATGATAAAAACACTTTAAGGTCTGGTATTTACGCTACAACAAATCGTGTTGAAAGTCAGAGTGCTAATTGGGTTTTTGAAGGTTCTGGTCATGGTCATTCATTTGTTCAAACTTCCACAATTCCTTTCAAAATTGATGATAATGCTAATAAAACTTCAAACTTATATTCTGGTTATTTGCAAAATGAATGGAAAGCAACTGATAAACTAACATTAAATTATGGAGCACGTTTTGATCTTTCGCAAGCCTATGTAAATGAAAGTCAATTAAGTCCAAGATTTGGTGGAGTTTATAATTTGTCAGAGAAAACCAAAGTTAATTTTGGATATGCCAGATATTTTACCCCCGCTCCAACCTCACAAATTTCTCAAAATACAATTGATAAGTTTGAAGGAACAAGTAATGAAGCAGAAGTTGGACTAAATGGCAAAGTGAAAGCAGAAAGAAGTAATTATTTTGATCTGGGCATAACTCATAAAGCAAATTCAAACTTAACTTTGGCGCTAGATAGCTATTATCGTCAAGTTAAAAACATGCAAGATGAACATCAATTTGGTAATTCGCTTCTATATTCTCCATTTAACTATGAAAAAGGAAAAGCTTATGGAATTGAATTCAAAGCTGATTATAAAAAAGATAATTTTGCTTCTTATCTAAATTTTGCGGCTCAAAGAGCTTATGCCAAAAATATTGTATCAGCACAATATATTGTTCACGAAGAAGAATATGATTATATAAAAAATAATTATGTTAGTCTTGATCATGCGCAAAATTACACTGCTGCAATTGGAGCTTCTTACATATTTTTGAAAACAAAATTTGCAGCTGATGCAATTTTTGGTTCTGGTTTAAGTACAGGAGAAAACAATAAAAATACTATGCCATCTTATTGGCAATTTAATGGTAGTGTTTCTAGAGATGTTGAATTTCCTTTGATTGGAAAAATTAACAGCAGAATTTCGGCAATTAATTTACTTGATGAAGTTTATCAATATTCAGATGGTTCGGGAATTGGCGTTTCTGCTTCGCAATATGCACCAAGAAGAACATTATACTTAACTTTTAGCAAACAATTCTAAAAGTAAAATAAATGGTTGATATAGATATCAGGGGAGAATTGGCAAATGTCAATTCTTCCCAAGCTTTTTGGCGCGCTATGGGCTCCAATTCTTTTGAATATGGTTGTTCTTGTTCTGTTTCTCATGCACAAAATCATTTTGTGATGAAACCAAGCTATCTTAATGCACAAAGAGAAATAACAAAATCTCATAAAATTATTTTTGAAGGACAAGAAGGAAATCGCTCTGAAGCTTTGGCAAACTTGTTAGCAGTTTGCAAAGTTCAAGACCAACTTTCTGGTGGAATGTCTTTTTCTTCTAAAAAAACTTCTGAATTTAAAAAACAATTTGGCATTAAAGATTGTGAAAATGGCTTTATAATTGAAGGACAAGAATATGATATTCGTGATGCCAAAGCTTACTTAGTTCAAAAGTTTTCATTAGGGAATTCCAAAGAGAAACTTGATGAAGTGTTAGCTTCAAAAGATTCACTGATAAGAAAGTCAGAGCAAGTAACTGATATTGTTTTTGAGGATTTTATTGCTAATCCAACACTAAAAACGGCAAAAAATGTTTCTAAATTTATGCCATCTTTAGCTTATGCTGCTCTTGCATTGGGGGTCGCACAGCTTGTAATGAGAAGTGTTGGTAATCAAGAAGAAGCAGATGAATTAAGAGATAATATTGGTGCCTCAACAGAAGCGGCAGCTTTTTTTGTATTTGCCAATGGTTTATTAGAAAATTTAGCACATTCTTTTTTATTGGCTGCTCCTGCTTATGCTGGGGTTGGTTTATATGATAATATAGTAAAAAGATTTGGTGGTTTTTGCGAGAACTTAGTAGTTCAAAATTCTACAAGTATAAATGATTTATCTGATTTAGAGTCACAGCAGCAAGACTCAAGTGAAACAACACATGGACATTTTAATGCCATTATGCATAAAGATAAACTGATAAGTTTATTGAATGAGGTTGAAAAGATTATTAGTAAAGATGACTTGTGGATTGGTCTTAGAAATATGCAACTATCTTACAAAACCAACAATTCGGAAGAGAATTTAAAGAAAGGTTTGAGTTCTTTAATTTCAGATTTACAAGAAAAACCAGAGTTAATAAACGAGTTTTTGCAATCAAAACACAATCAGGTTTTAAATGATTGCTTTGAAATGTTAAAATCTTACAAAGAAATTTATGAAAAAAAGAATCCAGGAAGCGAAATAGAAAAATTATTTTCGGATTTTTTAGAGACGTTCTGTGTCGATTCTATTTTGCTTACGGAGCCATCAAAAGAAATACAACAAGCAGCTTTTTATTGTAAAGCGCAAGCGGATATAGTGTCTCTTGATGAAAGAATGAAATCTTTAATTCCTCATATTCCTTCGGGATCGCAAGTTGCAAGAGTAGCTTCCGTTATAGCTGCTTTATATATTGCAAGTACAATATATGAGCAAGTAACTGGTGAAAAAGAAAATTATTCTGATTACATTACAGATTTTCCAGATCATCTATTTCGGTGGTTAAATTTAGAGCAGATGTATGAAAATATGGGAGGTGGAGCAGAAATGACAGAACTTTTTAAAGACTTCTTTTCTAAATTTAATTTAGCTGAAAACTCTACTCACTTGGGAATAATGGCATTACCAATTTTAAGATATAGAGAAGTCGGTTCAAAAATGTTTGATAGCATTTATGAAACTCCTGCAAATTATTTGGCTTATGCTAAAAATATAACTTCTTCTTACCATGAAGGTTTTAAAAGTTGGTTGGGTTTTTCTGAAAGAACAGCACAAGAAGAAAATTTGCAAGAATCACAAATTCTAGATTTAGAAAATGGAAGGGAAAATTCTCAAAAATCTTTAGAAAAGGAAGATGAAAAAAAAGTAGAAGAGAAAATTGATGAATTTGATACTAAAAATTTATGTATTAGTATTTCTCAAGATAAAAAAGCTATTTCAAAAAAGAAAAAGCTTAAAAAGAATGATCAAGTTTCTCAAACTGAGTTTGAGAAAAAAGATATTGCTACTCAAACAGTTTCTGCTGATTTTTATGAAAGTAGTAACGGTGATTTAGATTCTGAAATAGATTTAGAAAAAAGTTCTGTTCGTCATCCAAAAGTAATAAAATTAAAACAACAACCAAAACAATTAACTACACATGTCTAATATAATTGAAATAATGAAAAATGGCGGATTCTTTATGTATCCACTATTTTTTTGTGGTATTTTATCAATAGCTTTGATTATCGATAAAATTTTACTTCATAAAAGACTGGCCAAAATTCCTAAAAATTTATTCAATCAAATTGAAAGTGAAGAGTTTTCTTGGAAAAAAATTGAACAAGAATTGCAAAAAATTATTTCTGAAAATTTTTATAAAAATTTTATCAATCTTCTTTTTCAGAATAAATTAAAACCAATTTGGTGGATTGAATCACGGGCAAATGATGAAGCTAAAATAATTGAAAAGTCTATTTCTTCTGGAATGTGGATTTTAGAAACAATTGTTACAGTTGCTCCTCTTTTGGGTTTGCTTGGTACAATTTTTGGTATGATGGATTCTTTTAAATTGATTGGTGATGATAGTTTAATTAATCCAACTGGAGTTACTGCTGGAGTTGCGGAAAGTTTGATTGCAACCGCTTTTGGTCTTATAGTTGCTGTTATTTCTCTTTTTGCTTATAACTATTTTTCACGTAAGCAAGATCAAATTCTTGATGATTTAGAAAGACTGGTAACAAAAATAGTTGATCAAATAAAATTAGAATCTGGAGAAAAATAGTATGAAATTTTCAAGAAGAAAAACTTCAAAGAAAGGTCGTATAGAAATTATTCCAATGATTGATGTTATGTTTTTTTTACTTGCAACTTTTATGTTAGCTTCAATTTACATGAGTAAAATTGACTCTTTGCCAGTAAACTTAACAAAAGGTAAAGCTGATAAGTTTATAGATAAGGATAGAATTACTATAACAATTGATGCTCAAAATAAAGTTTTTTTGAATAAAGAATCTGTCTCGCTTGATGATTTAGGTTTAAAAATAAAACCCTTAATTAATTCTTCGAATCAAAAAGTTATAATAGTTTCAGATCAAGATTCTAAGCAAGGTGTTGTTACTCAAACAATGTTGAAGGCAAAAGAAAGTGGAGCAACTAATTTTTCAATTATTGTAAGAAATTAATGAAATATCCTTTTACCAGCTTTTCTTTAGCTTTTTTAGTTTGCTTCTTAGGACCTTATTTATTGTTTTGTTCTTTTGAAAATAAACAAAAACTTATTCCAGCAACAGTTGAAATTGATTCTGTATTTATTGAAGAAAGTGAAAATGCTGTAAATAGTATCAGCAAAACTTCCGCTGTGAAAGAGAATTCAGACAATAAAGTTTTGCAAACAGAATCTAGTCAAAAACAAAGCAATAAAAATGTTGATAATAAATCTTCTAAAAAATCAGAAAAAAATAATCATCAGCAGAAAAATCAGGAATCTGAAAAGAAGTTAATAGTTTTATATGGGCCATTACCAAAAATTCCTGAACACCTTAAGAGTGAAGCTTTCCATACTTACGCTATGGCGCGTTTTTATGTATCCAAAGATGGTTCTGCAAAAGTTGAATTAATAAAACCATCAAGCAATCCTGAACTTAGCTATCTTTTGCTTAAAAACTTGGCAAATTGGAAATTTGAGTCTTCAGAAAAAGAGTCAATCCAAGATATAAAAGTCAATTTTAAAGTAGAAAACCAATAGCAAGTTTGGCTAAATTTTTTTCGAAAGTGTAATTGCAACTTTTACCGTCGATTTTATAAGTGCTGACAAAGGAGTGTAAGCTGAAAATTCTGCAGCTTTGTTTTCATATGCAATATCTCTATGCTCAAGCTCTTCATCTCTGAACTTTTGAATTTTGTTTTTTAGATTTTCTAAGTTTATTTGATTTACCTGATTTTGTTCTGATTTTTCCAAAAATTCAATTTGCTCTTGATAATGCTTATCAATGGTTTCTTCAACTGCTGTTGTACAAACCATTGCAGCTTTTTTGTCAATAATTGCTGTGAGAAAACCTAAAGCAAATCCTCCTAATTTCCAAACTGGGTGCAAAACTGTTGGACGAATTTTATGTTTCTTAATTTCTTCATTAAAATAATCGAAGTGAACATCTTCTTGTTTTTTCATATGTTCAACAAGTTTTAGAGTTTCTTCGTCTTTTTTGAGTTTTAGAGCTACAATTTGACCATTATAAATAACTTTGGCTCCAAATTCACCAGCATGATCAACTCTTATTATTTCGTGAAGTTTTTTCTCAAAATCCATATTATATTATTATTTTGATATTATATTATTATTTTGATAAAAGCATTACTACTTCTTGATGAAGTTTACTTTTTGCAATATCAAGTGCTGTACTTCCACTTATATCTTTTAGATCAGTTCTGCCGCCAGAATTTATAATTAATTGAACAATAGCAACTCTTCCCTGATCTGCTGCATAATGAAGTGCAGTTCTGTGGTAGCGCAAGCCTTGAATATCAACATTTACTCCTGATTTTATTAATAAATCAGAAATTTGAGAGTAACCTTTTTGTGCTGAAAAGTGAAGAGCTGTCCAGCCATCACTTGTAAGGGCATTTACATCAGCTCCATTTTCGATTAGAAATTTTGTTAGTTCATATTCGTTATGTTGAGCTGCTAGATGAATTAATGCAGTATCATTTTCATTTTTAGTATTAACACTTGCACCTCTCATAACAAGAGATCTAACTTCTTCCATAACACTTTCTCTGTTATCGTTGCAAGCTTGGAATAACTCGTTATCTAATTCAAATGACATAAAATTATGCTGTTTTAAAATTAATAATTAAACATTAAATCTAAAGTGGAATACATCTCCATCTTGAGTGATGTATTCTTTACCTTCGAGCCTTAATTTTCCAGCATTCTTAGCTCCTTCTTCTCCACCAAGATTTACGTAATCCTCATAAGAAATTGTTTCGGCACGAATAAAACCTTTCTCAAAATCTGTATGAATAACCCCAGCAGCTTTAGGTGCTGTTGAGTTTTTCTTTAATGTCCAAGCATGACATTCTTTTGGACCAACTGTAAAAAATGTAATTAAATCTAAAAGTTTATATGAACTTTTTATAATTTGAGAAAGTCCAGTTTCTTTTAATCCAAGGCTTTCAAGAAATTCTGTTTTTTCTTCTTCGCTTTCTAAGTTGGAAATTTCGGCTTCAATTTGAGCGCAAATTTTTAGAACTTGGTAGTTATTTTTATTACCAAATTCTTCAACCATTTGAGAATATTTGTTTCCTTCCAACTCATGTTCTTTTAAATTACAAACAAAAAGTTGTGGTTTAGAAGTAATTAATTGCAAGTTTTTTAATATTTTTTCTTCTTCATTTGAAGCAATTTGAACCAGTCTTGCAGCTTTACCATCTTTTAAAACTTCCAGAACTTTTTTTGCCATAGTAATTTGATCTGCAGCTTCTTTTTCAGTTTTAGCTTTTTTCTCTAAAGCTGGAATTCTTTTTTCCAAGCTTTCCATATCAGCAATAATTAATTCTAATTGAATTAACTCAATGTCTCGAATTGGGTCAACTTCACCTTCAACGTGAGTTATATTTTCATCTTCAAAACATCTAATTACATTTATAATTGCGTCAACTTCACGGATATGGGATAAAAATTTATTTCCCAAACCCTCTCCAGTACTTGCACCACGAACAAGTCCAGCAATATCTACAAATTCAATTTGAGTTGGAATTATTAGTGCTGATCCAGCAATTTTTGTTAATTTTTCTAATCGAGAATCTGGAACATTTACTTTGCCAATATTTGGTTCAATTGTACAGAAAGGATAATTTGCTGCTTGAGCTGCTGCGGTTTGAGTAAGGGCATTAAATAAGGTTGATTTACCAACATTTG
>VHBV01000037.1 GCA_016882165.1 Candidatus Pelagibacterales bacterium | reverse complement strand
AATCAAACACTCTCTCCCTTAAATCCAGTGAATAAGCTTTAGCCATAAAAACACAAATTAGTTGATAATCTGAATTAGTTTAAATGGTTTTAATTAAGAGTATAGATATTAGATTTGGTATAGGCATATTATATTAAAACCAGCTCCTTGTTTGTGACCAGATGCGATGGTTGAAATAAATTTGATAGTGTCGATTGTTTTCAGTTCACTTATCTTGTGGAGAAGATTGGAATTGTTGTTTCTGTATTTATCTCGAAGAGATTCAACATATATAATTTTGGGCTCTTCACGGTAGCAAAGCAAATATCAGATATTTTTTTACTTAAAGTGGCTGAGGGATCTGCGGTAAGAATTTCGCCATAAAAGTTTAGAATGTTCGTAAAAATTTGAGTTTTTTCTTCAAGCTTTTGTTTTTTGACCTGCTTTTCTTCGCTTGGTAGTATTTTTCTTTTTCCAACAACAACTACTTCATCTTCACTTAAAGCTGAAGCAAAAGCTGTACTTTGACTTAAATAACCTGAATTTGAATTGGAATTATATTGTAAAATATCTTCATATATTTTTCTCTCATTTGGATCTAAATCATCTAAAAACAAAAAATCAATATCATCATCTTCCATCAAAATATTTTCATCAAATTTACTCAATATATTACCATCATAACTAACTTCAACATTCATCAAATCAGTTATTTGTTTTCTATTTTTGGTCATATTTATCTTACTTATAATTCTGCTTTTTAATTAAATATAACTAAAGAAGTGATTTCATTTTATCGAGCTAAATCTTTGTTTTTTTGTATTAATTGACTGGAAGTGAAATTTGATAATGAGTTTTTATTGGATAATTTACAGTTATCTTCAATATCTTCTAAATTACTGTTTGAGTTATCTATATCGTTAAAATTATCACTTTTTCTTGGCAAAAAAGACTTTTCTTTAAATTCTTCAAATCCAGAACTGTCAATTTCAACTTCATCTTTTGATGAAAAAAACATTTTCTTTAATTTAGAAAAAAAAGAAGATTTTTTTGGCATTTTATTTTTTGCAGCAAAAGGTCCAACCAAAATTTGCAAAGCATCTTTTTGACTCTCTGGGATAGCTGGTAAAATTGATTCTAAAAGCTGATAACAACCTGGAGTTCCTCCACCAATTCTTATGCTGCCCGGTAAAGCCTCAATATGACCTGATAAATGGAGTTGATCTGCAGCTTTCTGAAAAGATATCTTAACTTTATTCTGAATTTTATGTATTTCCTGACAAAACATGCTTAATCCCGTTCTGTCTTTTCCGCTTTTACAAAATACTACCACTTCCTCATATGGAACTTTTTGTATATCAAATATTTTTAGAAATGTTGAATTTTCGGTTTCTATTGCTGAATTAACAGCTTTTGACAAAGCATTAAATTTATTTGAAATTGATAATCTAATATTTTCTTTATCCAAACCAAAAATAAATTTTCTTGAAAGTTTTTTTAAATCTTGTTGTAAATCTTTAGCCAAAGAAATTATTTGTCTGCAATCTTCATCTTCTATTGATGCTAAAGTTTTATCAAATGAAGAATTTGAGGAAAATAATGAACTAAAAATACCACCTGTTTTAAAGCCTCTTTTTAAATCTTTCCCTTCTTTTATATCTGTAGAAATTGAACTTACTAATTCTTTTAAGTAAGATCTAATACCTTTAAAATCACCAGCATTTGGAATTGAACGAAAAGCGTTGAATGGCGTAACACTTAATTTATGATTATTACCGTCAACAGCATTTTTAGTTCTTTCAACAATACGAAAATCATCTATCTTTACTTGAAGCAAAGAAGTTGGTGAAGCAGTATTTAATGAATTCCAGTGAATTTTTTTACCATTTCTATCGCCAATTAAAGAGTCTAATTGCCTTAAATTTGACTGAGAAACCTCATGAGCAAGTTTTTCATCTTTTAACAGTGATGGCAAAGCTCCACAACGTTTTCGAACATCAATTATTTCTAAATGAACCGGATTTGTTTTTGTTACTTGATCACAATTCTCAGAAAATAGTGTAATTTCTTCAAATCCATTTCTAATTCCAGGAACAAGATCAATCAGTTGAGTTGGAATTATGTAATTCCCAGAAAAAAACTGATCACGATATTTATTCATCAATTTCCTTTGCAACAAAGGAACAGAAGAACTTTTTGCAATTTTATTATATAGTTCTTTTTGTTCTTCAGTAATTTCTTTGAAAGCAACGTTAGCATCAATGACTAAATGTTTTGTTCTATCATCGTCGGCAATTTCAGAAATAGTGACTGGATTACAATTTTGTTCTTGCTTAAAATTTTGGAAATGAAGCGCTTTAGTAAGATGTTTTGAAGCATTTTTAACACCACTTTCTTGAAGAAAAGAAATTATCCTATTTAATTGATAATCAACTTCTTTTATCAATTGCTTTTGACTTTTATTGGCATTTTGTCTTTCAAAGTTATCAAAAAAATCTACCGCCATTTTTTTCATTTCTTCTTGCGAATAAGAAATATTTGATAATTCCAAAACATCTTTTGCCGCCTCAAATGCGCAAATAACTATTATCTCTGTGGCTTCTATTCCTTCTTCAAAAACTTTTTTATTTTTCAAGCATCTTCTAGCGTCTCTAAAAAAAATAGGAGATGAGTTGTTTTCATTACTATAGACAAAAGATGAAATACCTCTTTTTGCATCTCTGGCTATTTCAAGATTTTGCATTGCCGCAACCAAATTTCCTTCTGCTATATTTTTTTTGGCTAATTCTCTACAATCATCAACTGAAGTAATTTCATGTTTTTCAGAAGATAAATAAGTTTTTACAGAACTCAGAACTGCTTCTCTATCTCTTAAAAAATTATTCCTAACCTTATTTGAAACCAAATTATCAATCATGAAAAATACTATTTTTTAATATCTTGCAACAACTTAGCATTGATTTTATGCCAAGTGCGAATTGGAGCTGCTGGAATTCCAGCAACAACTTGCATTGGATCAACATCTTTGGCAACTCCACTCATACCAGCAACTCTTGCACCATCACCAACAGTAAGATGACCAGCTATACTTGACTTTCCTCCAACTTGAACAAATTTTCCTATTCTTGCACTTCCGGCAACTGCTGAAGCACCAGCAATTACAGTTCCTGAATCTATTATAACATTATGACCAATCTGACATAAGTTATCAATTTTTACACCATCTTTTATAACGGTATTTTCAATTGCTCCACGATCAATACAAGTGTTGGCTCCAATTTCAACATCATTACCAATTTTTACAATTCCAAGTTGAATAATTTTATGATTAATTCCAGCATTGTGAGCAAATCCAAAACCATCTTGACCAATTTTAGATCCATTAAAAAAAGAACAATTATTGCCAATAATTGCATATGATATAACTGCTGATGCAAATATTTTACAGTTATCTCCAATAATGCAGTTGTCCATTACAACAGCATTTGGTCCAATAAATACATTTTTACCAATTTTTACATTTTTGCCAATATAAGCATTTGGTGCAATTTTCGGATTTTCTCCTATTTCAGCAGTTTCATGAATTAGCCCATTATTTGGAAAAAAAACTTCTTTTTCTTTATAAAAAGCATCTGCAATTTGAGAATAAGCAAAGTAAGGATTTTTATTAACTAAAGCACAAATATTTTGAGGAGTTTTAAGAGAATATTTTTCGTCAACAAAACAAAAGCCAACTGAAGAGTTTTGAAAAGCACTGAAATATTGTCCAGAACTTAAAAAAGAAATATCGCTTTTTGTTCCTTTATCTAAGGTTGCAACATCATATATTCTTTGATTTTTATCAACAGCAACAGCAACTTTAGAAGATGTTATTTCGCAAATTTGCTCGATAGTTAAAAATTCATGCTTTTTATCAAAAAACTTTAATCTTTCCATGCCTAAAATTATAAATTGATTTTATTTAATTATTCCTGAGATTGCTTAGATTGTAAGTTGAAATCTTTCATTGGTTTAAAGTAAATTTCAGAAATAAATCTTTTTCCTTTAGCGCCTCTTTTTAATTGAACCACAATGTCAATTACGTTATTGATATAAGAGCTTATATCATTTGGAGTCATACCAAGTCCTGCTTGCATAACCATCAATTTTAGCTGCTCCATTGCCATTTTAGGAGTATCGGCATGAAGAGTAGAAATTGAACCAGGATGACCTGTATTAATTGCACGTAAAAAACTGAAAGCTTCTGCACCACGCAACTCACCAACAATAATTCTTTCTGGCCTTAAACGAAGACAGGCTTCAATTAAATCTTGAGTTGTAACTTTTGATCTACCCTGACCTCCTTTTGAAGCAATAAGATGAACATGATTTTGGTGAAAAGATAAATCAATCTCTCTTGCATCTTCAACACTTATTAGTCTCTCTTCATGAGGAATAGCCTGGATCATTGCATTAGTAAAAGTTGTTTTACCAGTTGAAGTTCCACCAGAAATAATAATATTTTTTTTGTACAAAACAGCGCGTTGCAAAAAGTCTTTGATACGATTTAGTTTTAGAAGTTTAGCTAAAATAAGATTATTTTTATCTTCTACTTCTTCTATTACTGCTGATTGAAAAATTCCCATTCTTTCGTAATCGTCCAAATTCCACTTAATACTGGTTGGCTTTCTGATTGACATGACAATCTTATCATGCTCACAAGCTGGAGGGAAAACAATTTGAATACGATAACCATTTGGAAGAGTTGCTGACAAAAGAGGCTCTTCTTCACTAAGCCTTTGTTCAGTTGATTGTGCTATTAAATGCCCCAAAGATCTTAAATGCGAAAAATCAAAACTTGGTAATTCTTCACGCACCATATCGCCACTAACTTCCACCCACGCTTCGAAAGGGCGATTTATTGAAACCTCACTAACACCTTCCCGATCAAGTATAGTTTTCAAAGGCGATAAATAAGAATCAAGAGCTGCTACGTTATTAACCATTACAAAAACTTATTGTTAAAAAGAATATAAAAAACCCAATAAAGTTACATAACCTTTATTGTCAGAAATTTGTTTATTTGCAACATCTAAAGCTTTTACTTGGTTTGATTTAAATTCAAATTTTGCAACTTCAAGATAAGTAGTGAAATGTTTTTTAATCTTATAATCAATATCAAAAGCAATAGTAGAATAATCATTTTTTTGGAAACTACTTTCCATTGTTGTGATACTTGTTCCAAGATGTCCAATTTGGTAAGAAATACCCAAAGTATAATAAGAAGCACTATTAAATTTTTGCGCATTCAATGTGCAGTTTTGGTTTGCTATAGCAATGTTTGAAGAATATTCACAAGAATTTATACCACTTTTTTCTTGAAGTGATCTTTGCCATGAACCAAATGAACCACCAAAAGTAAAACCAAAATATGTTAGTGTGGTTGCAATATCAAAAGAATTGAGATTGTTTCTATCAATTCCAGAATTTTTATCCTTGTTAAATTTTCCACTTTCAGCAGTTGCAGAAATTGCATAACCAAAGTTATCAATATTATTGGTATAATTAGCACCTAAACTAAGCACTTCATTGACAACAATTGGACTAAAAATTGTAGAAGAAGCAGCTGAATTTTGAGTACTATTTGTATAGCTTGTACCGAATTGAAAACCATTCATTCTTGGAGTATAATAATTAATTTTAAAAGCATCTTCAGAACCTTTAAAACTCCTGCTACGAATAACACGTAATCGATCATTATTAAAACTATCATTAAATCCAACAGCATATCCACCGTGACCAATTGGAGATTGCGGAACTAAAATGAAAGAAGGTGTTTTAATGTTTGATAAATTTATATTAGCATTTGGTAAATTTATATATTTTAAATAATTACCATTAATTCCGCCACCACCTCTTGCAAATTTTGCGGGACCAACTTTCATTTTTTGATTGACAGCCACAACATTTCCCAACTCAACTTTACCATAATCATTTTGAGCAAAAACGAAAGCTTCATCAAGATCAATTCTAGCACGATTTTGATTTGAATTTGCTTCTAACTCAAACTTAGTTGAAAAACCATAAGTTAAATCTTCATATTCATTTTCAATTTTGCCATAAAGCTTTGAATTATTACCAAATCCATAACCTTTGCTATAGGTATTACTTACGTCAACATTTGGTAGAAACTTATTTTCAAATACAGAATTTTGTTGATAAAAAGCACCAGAAAAATCAGAAGTGCCTGAAAATTTCAAAGGAAATTGGTTGTCTTTGGCAATAGATTCATCAGAAAAAATTTGGGCATGTGCACCAAAAGCAAAAAATTCTAAGAAAACTGCGATTAGAAAATGTTCTTTTTTTATCATGTATTTTGAAATTAAAAAAATAGCTGTTTTAATTGAGTAGTTAAACAAACAAACAATCTCAAATCAATATATTTCATGGTTTACTTACCACATTTTCCAATTCCGTCATCTTTAGGAAAAGCACAAATTGATTATGAAACAGTTTTTGAAAGAATGTCTGAAGTTTTGGAAAAACTGAACAATCCTCATAAAAAGCTACCAAAAGTAATTCATGTTGCAGGCACAAATGGCAAAGGCTCAACTGCTGCTTTACTAGCAAAAATATTTAGCTGTGCCAACTATAAAACTCATCTCTACACTTCTCCCCACTTACATGATTGCAACGAGAGAATAGTTCTTAATGGCGAAAAAATTTCTGATATTTTTTTATTTGAAGTTATGGAAAGCGTCAGAATTGCATCACAAAATATAAAACTTAGCTTTATGGAAGCATTCACAATAGGTGCTTTCCTAGCATTTTCAAAAGTTGAAGCTGATATATTAATTGTTGAATGTGGAATGGGAGGCAGAATTGACGCCACAAACATCATTGAGCAAAAATTGGCAACAATAATTACGCCAATTTCATTTGATCATATGGAATATTTAGGAAATTCAATTGAAAGAATTGCTCTTGAGAAAGCAATGATAATGCGCCCCAAAACTCCTTTGATTGTTGCATCTCAGCCAAAAGATGCACTACGAATTATTGATATTTTAGCAAAAGATCAATTAATTCCAACTTACTATTACGACCAAGATTTTTCAGTAATGTTTGATGAGGAAAGCAAAGAATTTGATGTAGAATTTTTTGGCAAAAAAGAAAATTATTTTTTAGAAAAAATACCACAACCTTCTTTGCAAGGCTCTCATCAATATATTAATTTTTCAACAGCAATTGCCTGTATTTTAGCAATTAAAGAAGAATTCCCTAATTTATTTAACATTAATCAAGATCATATAAACCAAGCAACTGCTTCTGTTTCCTGGCCAAATCGTTTAGAAAAAGTTAATAATAATTTAAACAAAATTTTACAAAATAATAAAAGCGAAATTTGGATTGATGGTGCACATAATGTTGCTGGGGCTTTTGCTTTAGCAAGATGGATTCTTGAAAGAAAATCAGAAGAAAATTTTAACAAAAAAATTTTCGTAATTACTGGCTTCAGTCGCAATAAATGCAAAAAAGAATTTTTAGAAAATTTTAGGAATGTATATGATGAAATTGTCAGCGTAACAGTTGACGGTGAACCTTATCCTGAAAAAGCAGAAGTAATTGCAGAAATTGCCACTTCTATTCAAATTAAAAACCACACTTGTTCTGATTTGCTTGATGCAATTCACTATATTGCAACAAACAATAATTACAAAGAAGTTTTAATTATAATTTGCGGCTCACTTCACTTAGCTAGAGATGTTAAGAAGTTTGGATTATAAACAAGGTAAAAACATCTATTGACGATCCCTTTTTTGACATTAAAAACAAGATGAAACATTGAGTAAATTTAGCAGGTTAATCTTTCTTGCGATCGTCTTTCTAAATTGTTTTATGCATAAAAAAAGAAGCATTTAAAAAAGTAAGTATAAAAAAATAATTAGCTAACAGTATCTAATTTATTAGTTAAAAAATAAATAAATTGGAAGGTAGTAATTGTCTACTTATTTGGGTACCTGTCAATCGGAGTTTCTGGTTTAAAGCACTCATCTGACTATGGATCATCAGTTGATATACCGCCAAACTGCGATTATAGTGTAACGCTAGATGATACGCTAATGTCACATCTTTGCGATGGAGGAAATTACTCTGCCCATTGCCACAACTTACTATTCTCTCACAATCGAAAAGATCATTTTTCACGAGAAAAAGTTGTCAGCTTTCGCGAATCTGACATTTCGGGAATAACTCAAAGTTTAGTAAAGCAGTATCCAGATTTAGCTCAAAAAGCGATCGAGTTTGACAACCAAAGAAACTCTTGCCCAGCAGAACAAAAGTTTGGATATTCTGAAGCATCTCAATTAATGTTAGCGGCATTTGTTATTGGAAATGTAATACGATATTGTGTTAATCGCTTCACAAAACCAAACCATTCAGTTGAAAAAAGCAAAACCACTCAATTACAACCTAATCCAAATCAAATAAAAGATTATCGCTAGAATCTTTCAGAAGTTTTTGGGACATTTTGTCTCAATCACCAATAATTTTTTGCACCAATAAAAATTATATTTCTCGTTTTGGATCTATTATTTGGGGTTAAGTTCAAAGCTCGAAGAAGAAAAATTGAGATTTTCTTCGGTAAACTTAAAGAAAATAAAAGGCTTGCAATACGATAAGACAAGTCAGATTAATCGTTTTTTAGTTTTATAGCTCTTGCAGTTAAGATTTTTTTGAAATTAATAATTAGATAAAAGTGTCTATGGATATAACTTCTTTATCTCCCAAGAATTTCCATTTTTCACAAAAACTTCTCTTTTATGAATTCTAAAATCTCCCTCTTCCCAAAATTCAATTCTTTTTGGCGCAACTCTGAAACCTGACCAAAATGGAGGTCTTGGCACTTCTTGATCTTTAAAGTGATTTTCAATTTCTGAAATTCTATCTTCAAACTCTTTCCACTCTTCCATTTCACAAGATTGTTTTGAAGCCCAAGCACCAATCTGACTACCTCTTCTTCTTGAAGCAAAATAATCATCAGCTTCTTTAATTGAAACTTTTTCTACTTCACCTTCAATTCTAACTTGTAAACCCAAAATTCCCCAATAAAAACAAAGAGCAACATTTTTATTTTCAGAAAGTTCCTTACCTTTTCTGCTGGTTAAATTGGTAAAAAAACAAAATCCATTTTCATCAAACTTTTTCAACAAAACCATTCTACTTGAAGGGCAATTATTTTTATCAACAGTTGACAAACACATTGCAGTTGGTTCAATAATTGCAGAATTTGCCTTTGCTTTTTCAAACCACTCATTAAATTTTTGAAAAGGAAATTTCAGATCAGTAGTCATTTTTACCTATAAGTTAAATTTGGTAATTACAATTTTTGTATTAAACTAATTATTAATAAACTAACGATGAACTTTATTTTATCAAAATATTTTATTCGTTTTCTTACAATATTTTTACTAATATTCCTTTCTTTAAAACCTTTTAATTGGTTTTGCAATTATAGTCAAAGATGTGAGCCAATATTTTTGTCAGAATTATTACCTTCATTTGAAGGCAAAAAACCAATCACAGTAATTCCTGTAGCAAAAAACTATAATAAATTTTTAGAATTTGAAACAGTCACAAAAAACTTCACCTCTGTTACTGGTAGAAAAAATATTATAACTTATAAAGTAAAAAATCTTACTCAAAGCACTATTCGATTTCGTCCAAAATTCCACATTGAACCAAAAGATTATGCTTATTACTTAATCCGCAAAAATTGTCTTTGTTTTGAAGACATTTTATTGAAAAAAGGAGAAGAAAAAGAGTTGAGTTTTAACTTCAAAGTAAAAAAAGATTTTGATGAAAACTATTTAGAAACTGCAGAAGAAAGAACTATAATTGTTGGCTATTCAATTGAAAACTAAGATTCTTCATCTTCTTCATATTTAAATTTATTTGATAGCTTAACTTTCGTAGAATATTTCTTCTTTGATTCTTCAAAAGCTTTATCAAACAAATCTTGTGCAAATTTATCCCTTCCTTTTGAAGTATCGCAACCCACCAAAATTGAAAGCAACTTTTCATCATTTCTTTTTGCCAAACTAATTAAATTATAGCCAGAGGCTTTTGTATAACCAGTTTTCATTCCTTCCGCACCTTTATATTCAAGCAAAATGTTATTGTGAGTTTTATAACTTTTGTTGTTATAAGAAAATTCTTTTAGCGCAAAAAAATGATAATATTGTGGAAAGTCTTTTTTTATAGCAATTGTAAGTCTTGCCAAATCATAAGTATTAGTATATTGCCCTTCTTCATGACAACCTGTTGAATTTCTGAAGCTTGTAAAATTCATTCCCAAATCTCTGGCTTTAGAATTCATTTTTCTGACAAACTCCCATTCATTACCAGAAACCGCTTCAGCCAAAGTAACAGCAGCTTCATTAAATGATTTAACAATAACAGCTTCAATTGCTTGTTTTACTGTAATTTTATCACCTTGTTTAACACGAAGAGTATTTACCTTATTAATTGCGCTAATTTCTTCTCCACGATCAGAAATTGATAATTCTTGGTTAATGGTG
>VHBV01000036.1 GCA_016882165.1 Candidatus Pelagibacterales bacterium | reverse complement strand
CCTGATTTGTCTTGTGCGATTGCAACCAAACAAGGAACTCCACCACCTTTTACATATTCGCCACGAACAGTATGTCCTGGACCTTTAGGTGCAATCATAACAACATCTAGATCTTCGCGAGGTTTTATCAATTTGAAGTGAACGTTAAGTCCATGAGCAAAAGCCAGAGTTGCACCTTGTTTTAAATTGTCATGAAGGTCATTTGCGTAAATTTCAGCTTGTAATTCATCTGGAGTAAGAATCATAACTAAATCAGCCCATTTAGCAGCTTCACTGTTTGAAAGAACTTCAAATCCAGCATTTTGGGCTTTTGCAATTGAAGCTGAACCTTGACGAAGTGCAATTTTGACTTCTTTAACGCCTGAATCTCTAAGATTTTGAGCATGAGCGTGAGCTTGAGAGCCATAACCGATTATGGCAACTTTTTTTCCTTTGATAATATTTAAATCGGCGTCTATGTCGTAGTAAACTTTCATTTTATTTTGGATTAATAGTTAAAATAAAGAGGAGAATGAGTAGGATAACAGTAGTAATTAAACAGTCAACTGGGCAGTTAAAATGTTATTAAAAATTGATCTGTTAATTAGATTTATTTTTAAAATAGGCTCATTGTTTAGGTAAGCCTATTTTTGATTAGAAATTTTAGAATTTTAATAAAAGTCAACTACACCAGTTGAAACGTCGTACATTCCACCAACTATTGCTATTTGCCCTTTTTTATGCATTGTTTTTATGATGCTGCTTTTTTTTGTTACTTCCTTTAGAGTATTGACTACGTTAAGAGAAGCAACATTGCTGACAAAATTTTGATTTGAAGAGTCTCTTTTATCTTTTGTTTTTTTCTCAGATTTGATTGCTGGTTTTATTTTTTTTAGAAGGCCAGTTAGTTTGCCCATTTTTACGTTATCACAAGCACCTTTAATTGCTCCGCATTCAGTGTGTCCAAGAACCATAATTAACTTTACTCCAGCAACTTTACAGGCAAATTCCATGCTTCCTATTATGTCGTCATTTAATATATTTCCGGCAATTCTGCAGCTAAAAATATCTCCCAGTCCTTGGTCAAAAATTAATTCAGCAGAAGTTCTAGAATCAATACAACTTAGAATCAAAGCAAAAGGATGTTGTTCAGCAGAAGTTTCACTTACCTGACTTAGTAAGTTGCGATTTATTTTTAAATTATTTACGAAGCGAGAATTTCCTTCTTTTAGAATTTCAATTGCTGATTTTGGCGTTAATAAATCACGGGTTTGTTTTGTAAGAGTAACCATATTATTTTTTTATTTATTTTAAGTTAATACCTTTGATTTCGACGGAAATATTTTTTGTTTTAGCGTTAGTTATAAAATCTTGGATAATTTCAATTACATCATAATGAATTGAAGTTGACTTAGAGCCGTCAATTATAACCGTAGAATCTGATGGAATTTCTTTGAGCATTTGAAGAATGCTGCCTTTGTTTAAGAAAGAAACTTCTTCTGAAAGTTTTATTATATGTTTATTATTTTTACCTTCTTTTTCTTCAATTCTGCTAAATGAATTGCGGAAATTATTATATAAAATAAAGATGATTGCTGCGACTATACCTATTCCAACACCTTTTAAAAGATCAAATACAAGCATTCCAATTATTGTTACGATGAAAGGTATAAAGTGCTCATAACCCATTTTATACATTTGTTTGAATATTGATGGTTTGACCAATTTATATCCAACAACAAGAAGAATACAGGCAAGGGTTGCAAGAGGAATCATGTTGAGCAAATTTGGAATTGCTATTGCCGATATTAGCAAAAGAAAACCATGTAATATTGTTGATAATTTGCTTTTAGCTCCAAAAGTTATATTTGCACTAGAACGAACTATAACTTGCGTAATTGGAAGACCACCAATTAAACCAGAAACAATGTTTCCTAAACCCTGAGCTTTTAGTTCGCGATTTGTTGGAGTAACTCTTTTTGAAGGATCAAGTTTATCAGTTGCTTCAACGCAAAGTAAAGTCTCAAGACTTGCAACAATTGCCATAACTAAAGCAATACCGTAAATTTGAGGATTTAAAACTTGTGATATGTCTGGGGTTTTAAATTGTAATAAAAACTCGCCTAAGCTTTCAGATACTGGAATTTCAACAATTTGGCCATTGCGTAATTCCAAGAAATTGCTCAATATGATACCTGCAATAACAGCTACAAGAGGGCTTGGAATTGCTTTAAATATTTTATGTTTTTTGGTTATAACTTCTTCCCAAATTATTAAAATCATCATTGAGATTAAAGCTATTATTAAAGCGTTTGGTGTTATGAAGTTGAGCATATCAGAAAATTCAAACCAACTTTGTGAAGCGCTTACATTTTCTGTTCCAAAATCATTGTCAAATTCTTTCACATAACCAATTGCATGAGGAATTTGTTTTATTATTATTATCAATCCAATTCCACTTAACATTCCTTTTATAACTGAAGAAGGAAAGTAATAGGCAATTGTTCCAAGTTTTAAAAATCCGGCTATAATTTGAATTATACCCATTAAAATAACCGCTAATAAAAATGCCTCCCATGATCCACCAAGAGAAGTAATATAGCCAAGCACAAGAACAGAAAGACCAGCAGCTGGTCCACTAACTCCAAGAGGAGATCCACTAGCTGCTCCTACTACAATTCCTCCAACAATTCCGGCAATAATTCCTGAAAAAAGCGGAGCTCCTGAGGCTAATGCAATTCCAAGGCAAAGAGGAAGTGCCACAAAGAATACCACTATGCTTGCAGAGAAATCTTGTTTAAAATTTTGTAATATATTTTTCATAGAAATTTTTTAAGCTTGCGCTCTTGTAAGTGAGCAGTTTCTAACTAAAGTTCATGCAATTTAGCTGAAATTTATAAATGCAAAACGCACTTTAGCTTAAAGAGTTGGGAGGTGGGGTTGATATACTGGAGATGAAATCTAAAGAAAATTCATCATTTTTAATAACAATGTTTGCAGTATTTAAAAGTATTTTTTTTGCAAATAAATTGCTAGATAAGTATTTAAGTTCTTTATCATTTTCAGAGTCAGAACCATCGCAAATTATTTCTTCAGAGAGACTTTTGTTTTCTTCTTCTAGAGAAATTGTTTTTTTTGTATTGAATTTTCCGCTTACAGAAAAAAGTTGGAAGTTCAATATTAAAGATAAACTTAAAAATGTTAGGATTATTTTTTTCATCTTGGTTGATTCTATATCAAAACTTTTCTTTACGAAGATTTCTATATTTCATATCGATTACTTCAGTCAGTTTAATAAGTGTTTTAAGTTTTTACAACAAAAATTTTATTCCACCAAGTACTGTAATCAAGGCTATTATTTTTTTAATTATTTTTTCGTCTGCTTTTATATGAACTTTATGTCCTAATTTAATTGCAATAAAAATTGGAATAATTACCCACCAAATTTCATCTAAGTGAATTGCTTTTATTTGTCCATTTAAACAAAGTTGAACAATTCTAACTAAGTTAAACATAACAAAAAATACTGCCATTGTGCTACGAAGTTCTGATTTGTTTTTGAAATCTTCTTTTAAAGCATTAACAAAAAATGGTCCACCAATTCCGAAAGCTCCTTGAGATATTCCACCAATGAATAGCAATTTCTTTTTAAAGATTTTAGGAATTGAAATTTGATCAAAGAAAATAAGCTTTGCTGCAAGAAAAATAAGAAGTAATCCGAAAATTATAGATAATAAATCACTACCAAATTCACTAAAAATAATGACTCCTGTTATTGTTCCAAAAAGACAAAGAGGAGCTGATTTTAGTAAAATTTTTTTATTAAATGATTTAAAGTCAGTATAAGCAATGTAAGTGCTGGAACATGTTCCGATGTAAAGACCAGCTAGTACTGCCTGTTTTATATCAATAAAGAATCCTAAAAAAGAATAAGCAATTAAACCTCCACCAAATCCAATAATGCTTTCTACAAAAAAGCCAATTGAGAAAAAGGTTGCGATTAAGATTGAGGTTAGCATAAATTGAGGAAGTTTAATGAGCTGAGAATGTTCAAATAGAAAATATTTTTTAAGTATTAATTAATCAAATGAGAAAGTTTTTTTTAGTATTTTTGCTAATTTTCCCACAAAATCTTTTTGCCGAAAATTCTGATAATTTCTTTCAAGGAATTTGGGCTAACATGGTTGATTATGACTATGAAGAAGAATATGAAAAATCTTCAAAAGATGGTCCTGAAATTTCAGGCAGAGTTATAACCGACATTAGCTTTGATAATAATTATGAATCAAATGATAGTAAAGATAAGTTTAATGACGCTACCGTTTTGGGACGACTTTTTTCGGATTTGTCTTTTACTAAAAGTTTTTCCATAAAAACCAACATTTTCTTATCAAGGGTTGATGCATCAAAAGAAAATGAAAAAAGAAAAAACTCTCCAAGTGGAGGAGGTGATATGGCTTTTGAAAATACAGGACTTTACGTAAGAGAGTTGGTTTTAGATTACTCGAAAGAGAATTTTTCAGTTATAGCGGGTAAATATACTGCAAACTTTGGTACAGCATGGCGTTGGGGTCGAGGAATTTGGAGCAATTCTTTACCTATTAAATATATACAAAAAGAAAAATTGGGATTCGGTGGAGTTTATAGAATTGGCGATGAAAAAAGAACTGGACGCTACAATTTTGGTTTTTCTGCTTTTACTAATGATCGCAAGAATTTAGATAATTCAATTTTTAATCACAGAGATGTTGGAAACAAATATGATGCAAAAGCTGGAGATACAAGAGGTTTAGATTCTTATAATGCATCTTTAGATATTAATTTTGATTTTGGTTATAGAGAAAAATTATCATACCATTTCTCTTACTTGAATTTAGCTGTTAACTCGAATCAAACTTCTGTAAAATATTCTAAAATTGCTGATCAGAAAGGATTTGTTTTGGGTACAAACTATATCTACCCAATAAATGATGCTCTTGTTTTAGATAGTTTGGTTGAATATGTTGAAATGAAGAATGTTGGTGGTAATTCTGATTCTGGAAATAAAGCTTTAAGTTTAAGTTTGGTGGGTGAAATTTATAACAATTGGAATGTAACTTTGGCAAACAGTTATTATAAAAATTCTAACTTAAGTGATGGTAGTTTAAATTATAATGAAAATTTATATGAATTTTCTACCGGATATAAATTTGATAAGACAAAATATTTTGATCAGTTACTTTTGCAAATAGGATATAAAAAATTGCGCAATAATTATCAAAGTTATATTAATGAGCAAAATGCTGCTGGAGTTTTACTTCGTTATATAAAATCTTTCTAATGTTTTGATGAAAAAAGTTTTAATGGCAGTTCCTAAAGGAAGAATTCTTGAGGACATAAAGCCTTTGTTTAATAAAATAAATATAGTTCCAGAAAAAGATTTTTTTGATTCTTCTTCTCGTAAGTTGGTTTTTAAAACTAATCTAGAAAACCTGGATTTAGTACAAGTAAGAAGTTTCGATGTGGCAACTTTTGTTAAATATGGAGCGGCAGATATAGGAATTTGTGGTTTTGATGTTTTGGAAGAGTTTTCGTCAAAAGAAATTTTCTCTCTGCTTGATTTGGGTATTGGCAAGTGTCGTCTATCAATTGCATCTAAAAAATCATTAAAGATTAATATTGAAAATCAAAGTCATGTAAGAGTAGCAACTAAGTATGTAAATATTGCTCAAAACTACTTTTCTAATTTGGGAATTCAAGTCGAAGCTATAAAATTAAATGGTTCGATTGAGATTGCTCCTCAACTTGGTTTGTGTGACTTTATAATGGATTTGGTGAGTAGTGGAAAAACATTAGTTGAAAATGATATGGTTGAGTTGAGAAAAATTATGGATGTAACTTCTCACTTAATTGTTAACAGAACTTCTTTTAAAACTGGGAACTCAGAAATTAACAGGCTAATTGAAATATTTAATGGTGCTTAAAGCAAAGCTCAAATCCATTATCACTTTTTTATTTTTACTAACTTCTTTTTTGTTGCCAATTGATGCTATGGCTATTGGTTATGAAGGTGTTAGAAGTGTGAATTGGAATCAAGAAAATTCAACATGTGATGCTGCTGATTTAAAATTTGATCCCTTGACAACAAATAAAGATTTGGAATGGGAGCTAACAAATCCAACTTGTGTTGCTTTTATTCTTGGAGTTGGAACAACTGTTAAAGCTACTGGTTATCTAACGAAAACTATGTGCAATCCCATGAACGATGCTGGACTTTCTACGGTTGCAACAATTGAGTGGCCATCTGAACAAGCTCTTGAGCCAGAAGAGCCCACAATTACTATAAAAACAGCTCAAGGTATTGCTACTAGAACTTATAGATGTGGTAAAAGAATCTCAGAATACTCAGCCTATCAGACAAGCTGTGCAGCCACTGCTGCTACAAACGCTTATTCTTGTGGACAGTCAGGTATTGCTCTTTCTGATTCTATAAGATGTTGTGGAGCAGTTGCAGCTTATACAACCGCTGTTGGAGCTGGAATTTCTGCTTTATCAGTTATTTATGGTGTAGCTCAAGGTTCTTATAATTATGCTAAAATTTGTGGTAATGATTGGTATACTTGGAAAGAAGTTAATGAAAATGGAGAAGAGGAACTTGGAACTGGTAATTGGAGTAGAGGAAAATATAGCGGATCTTATTCAAAATGTTTGACCCAATTATTTACTGATGAAAATGGTGCAAATGATTGTGGTATAAATCCTAATGGAAATGCTGGAAGTAAAACTGTTAACGGAGTTACTCAAACTGTCTTTAATAAAAACTCTAACATCATAAACAAATATTATCGTGAATATATGTATGGTGGTAAAGAATACGAAGATAGTGGAGATGGCAAATGTTCAAATCCTTCTTCTTGGAATAAAGAAGATAAGTTAAGAATTTTAGGTTATGACAGCGATACTCAGCGTTATTATATGACTGGCTCTGGAAATCCTTCAGTTTATGCGTGTCACCGTTTTTTAATGAAGGATGCAAATGATGCTTCTGCAAAAGCTGCATATGACTGCTGTTCAAAAAGAAGTCAAAATACTGTTTGTATAGATAGTAGGCCAGCTGCTGAAATTGGCAGAAATATGCAAATTTATGGTGGTTATACTCATAAGTTTTGTCAAATTGGAGGAAGATGTAATGTTGCTAATGTTTGGTATGACGTTTTCTCATCTCAAAAAAACCCAGAATATGCTTGTGTAAAAACTTACTCTGTATGTCCTTACAATCACTTGCTTGGCGGTGGAACTGAAACTACAGAATATGATGACGATAGAGTTAAAGTGAAAAATTATTGTCAGGTAATGAACCATTGTGCAAAAATTCCAATCAAGCCTTACATAAGAACCAGTGATTTGGATGGTGCTTTTATTTCTTCTGCTTGTAGAGATTTTATAGGGGATAGTCAAAATGTTTACGATTATAATGCAGATTTATTACCACTAAGTGTTCGTGGTTTTTCAGCTCCAATGGCACAGTGTTTTAAAGAAACAATGGAAAATCTATTTTTAAATAAAGCAGGTCATACGGAATGTGCAAATAATCAAGTTCCTGATGAAAATGGTAATTGTGCTAGTGGAAATTATGTATTTAAAGAAGGAGGAAGTTTAGATTCTCTCTATGGCAAATCTTTCTTTTTAAGAATTCAAGAAAATTTGCAAACAATCATTAAAATTACTCTATCATTTTCAATAGTTGGACTTGGTTTTGGGGTTTTGCGTGGTATGTCGGCTTTAACTAAAACACAAATTTTATCATATATTTTTAAATTGGGTTTAGTTATGTATTTTGCTGTTGGTAATGGTTGGCAAAGCGGTTTCTTAGATGGCGTTTTAAATGCTTCAAATAACATTTCGGTTATAGTTTTTAGACCTGATTTTTCTGATGACCCAGCTAAACTAGATGGATGTCAATTTCCAAGATTTAATTATGCTGATCAAAATGCTGGAACAAAATATAATAACCCACAATATCCACAAGGAAAAGAGTATTTGCAAATTTGGGATACTTTAGATTGTAAGTTGGCACGAGCAATAGGGTATGGTCCAGAAGCTTCCGTCCCAAATTTAGCTATGATGATTTTGGGAGGATTTTTAACAGGTGGATTTGGTATTATTTTTTTGATGGCAACTTTGATTTTTGCCATTTTCATGTTTTCTATAATCGTAAGATCTTTGCATATTTTCCTGCTTTCTACAACTGCAATAATAATGATGCTCTATGTTTCTCCAATTACAATAACATTATCTTTATTTGCAAAAACAAAAAGTATCTTTGATGGTTGGTGGAAGCAGCTATTGGGATTTGTTTTACAACCAGTTATATTATTTGCTTATTTGGGGATTTTATTAACATTTTTCGATTCTGTAATTATTGGAAATGTAAATTATAGTGGTAGTGGTTTAGAAGCTCCAAAGAAAATAATTTGCGATGCTGAAGCGAATAACAATAGTGTTTATTGTATTTTTAATGTAGCAGATATCAAAAAATTTACAGGTCTTGAATTAGTTGGAGTTGGTTTACCAACTCTTGGTTCAATGAATCAAGCGAAGTTAAGCACAATAATAAAAGCAGCATTTTTGTTATTCGTATTTTTGTCAATTTTAGATAAAATTTCAGAAGTTGCCCAAAAGCTTGTAGGTGGTGCTGGATTGTCTAGTGATTGGAAAGCTTCTATGACCGGAATAAGTAAAGCTTCTTATGAAACTCTTAGAGGTGTGCAAAAAAGGGGTATGGGTGCAATCAAGAAAGCTGGAGGTGCTGCCTATAATAAAGCAAAATCTCAGAGTAGGGATGTTGGAGTCCAAGGAGATAGAAAAAATATTCAAACATCATATGGAAATGAATCTGGAAATTCAGATAATGACAAATAATCTAGTGAATTAACTAAAAAAAGTTTTTTATCTTCTCGGCAATTGCCTGACTTATTCCATCAATTTTTATTAAATCATCAACGCTTGCTGATTTAATTTTCTCGAAAGAACCAAAGTGATTAAGTAAAGCTTTTTTTCTAGCTTTTCCAATTCCTGAAATTTCATCTAACGAAGATTTACTTACTGATTTAGCTCTTTTATTTCTGTGAGTTGTTATTGCAAAGCGATGTGCCTCGTCGCGTAGTCTTTGTAAATAGTACATAACTGGACTATTTTTCGCTAGAGTAAATGATTCTTTTCCAATCTGATGAAAATTTTCCTCGCCAGCATTGCGATTTTCTCCTTTTGACATACAAACAAAAGGAATTGCTACATTTAATTTTGCAAAAACATCATGCGCCGCTTTCAGTTGTGTTTTGCCTCCATCAATTATTATCAAACTTGGATAATCTTTTTTCTCTAGTTTTGAAAATCTACGATTTAGAACTTCTCTTAACATTGCTGTATCGTCGCGATCAATTTCGTCAAATCTAATATTGAATTTGCGATAACCATTTTTTATAAAACCTTCTGTTCCAGCTGTAATAAGAACTCCAACTGCGTATTCTCCGCTAATGTGACTATTGTCATAGACCTCAATTTTTTGTGGTAAATTTTCTAATTCAAAAAGATTTTTTACCTCGGTTAGAATAGCCAAGTTACTTAGGTCTTGTACTAATTTTTGTTCCAAGTTTTGGAAAGCAATTTTTTCCTGATCTTTTATTATTTTTAACTTTTCACCTTGTTTAGGATTTTTGATTGTAACTTTTTCGCCTGATAAATTAGTCAAGAATTTCTCTGTAAGATCTATTTCTTCAATTTCTAAGTTAATCAAAATAAGTTTAGGTGGAGTTTGAGATAAATAAAATTGTCCTAAAAACTCATTTATAAATTCTTCTAAATTTTGTTCAAAACCATCAAAAAAATATGGTTTTGCACCATAATTGTTACCACCTCTAAAAAAAGAAATATAAATACATATTTTGTTATCTTTGCTAACTAAAGTTATAATGTCGCAATTATCAAGTCCTTCTATATTAATATTTTGTTTTAGCTGAATTGAAGTTAGAGCTTTAATTTTATCTCTAATTACTGCCGCTTTTTCATATTCAAAATTATCGCTAAAATATTGCATTTTATTAGATAATGACTCTTGAATTGTAGCTGATTTTCCACTCAAGAAATCAATAGCATTATCAACAGATTTTGCATATTCACTTTGAGAAATTAAATTAACACAAGGACCTGAGCATCTTTTTATTTGATATTCAAGACATGGTTTTTCGCGTTTATTAAATTCAGATTCTGAGCAATCTCTTAACAAAAAACTTTTTTTTAAAACATCTATAGTTTTATTCACATCACTTGCAGCTGCAAAAGGACCAAAATATCTACCCTCATTTTTCTTTGCTCCTCGATGTTTAGTAATTTGAGGAAATTTGTCTTTGGTTATTAAAATATGAGGAAAAGTTTTATCATCACGTAGTAATATGTTATATTTTGGAGCAAGTTTTTTTATCAGATTATGTTCAAGTAAAAGAGCCTCAACTTCGCTTTGAGTTTGTATAAATTCAAGCTTTTGTGCCAAAAAAACCATTCTTTCAATACGGCGTGAAAGTTTGTTA
>VHBV01000035.1 GCA_016882165.1 Candidatus Pelagibacterales bacterium | reverse complement strand
TTTATTGAATCGTAAAATTGAATTTTTGCCTTCAAAACAAGAAATTGAAAGAAGACAAATCAATAAAATTGGCTTTACTCGTCCTGAGCTTTGTGTAATGCTAGCTTATGCCAAAATGGATATTTACAATTCTATTGTAAATTCTGACTTTATAAATGATGAATATTTTGAAAGCGAATTATTTGCATATTTCCCAAAACTTATGCAAGAAAAATTCAAAAAAGAAATCAAAGGTCATCAATTAAGAAAAGAAATTATTGCAACTCAAATAACCAACCTTGTTGTAAATAGAGCTGGAATAACTTTCATAAGTCAAATTTGTCAAGATAGTGGTTTTAGTGTTCCTGATGTTGTGAGAAGCTTTATTATAGCTTGTGATTCTTTCAGATTAAGAGAAGTATGGGAAGAAATTGAAGGTTTGACTGGTAAAGTTTCTCCTGAAGTTCAGTACCAAATGTTCCTAAATTCAAATAAATTATTAGAAAGATCAATTACTTGGCTTTTAAGACATCAAGCTAAAGGTTCTATTTCTAAAAATGTAGAACGTTTCAGAAAAATTGCTGACGAACTTTTGGGAATTTTAAGCAAAGTTATGGCTAGTGCATCGCAAGAATCTTTCGAAAGAAAAGTTGAAAGATATTGTGGCAATAATGTTGATCGTAAATTAGCAACAAAAGTTGCTTCTATGGATCCACTTGCTTCTGCTTTTGATATTGCTGAAATTTCTGCTGAGTCAAAATTTGATATTGAAGTCATAGCAAAGCTTTATTTTGCTGTTGGAACAAGATTTTCTTTAAAATGGCTACGTAGTAGAGTTTCAAACATGACATTTGAAAATCAGTGGCAAAGGTTATCAAGTAAAACAATTTTAGAAGACATCTATACTTATCAGATGAAAATTTCGAAACTTGTTGTTGAATTCAATCATGGCAAAAAAGATATTTGCGAAAATAAATCTATAGAAAATTGGGTTGAGTCAGTATCTTTCTTAGTTGAAAGATTTGATAATTTTATATCAGAACTAAAAATGAATCCAAATCCTGATATTTCTGTGTTTGTTGTAGCTTTAAATCGTTTAAAACCTCTTGTAGGATAGTAGTTAAATAGCTTTACTATTGAAGTCTTTCAAGTGGTAAGAAAGTAATGTAACTCGTGTATTTTCTTTAAAGTACGAGTTTACAATATTGAAAATTCTTCTTTTGGATTTTCTGTCTTTACACAAGATATAACAAAATTGTAAGAACTGAAAATAATATTTATAATCAAGCGGTCGTGGCGGAATTGGTATACGCGCAACGTTGAGGTCGTTGTGGGGTAAAACCCGTGGAAGTTCAAATCTTCTCGACCGCACCATTTTTTGGCCCAAATATATTGTGAATTAAATTATACTTATATGAAACTTCTAGTTCTTAAAGAAAATGCCAGTAACGAAAACCGAATTGCTTTAAGTTTGGAAGTTATAGCAAAATATAAAAAAGTTGGTGTTGAAGTTTTTGTTGAGTCAAAAGCTGGTGAAAAATCGATGATTTCTGATGAACTTTTGAAAGAATCTGGTGCTAATATAGTAACTGATATTAGTCAAATTATTTCAGAAATTGATATTATAATCTCTGTTCAAAGAACTGACTTTGAATATTCTAAAGTAAAAAAAGGAGCTATCTTTATAGCTCTTTTAAACCCATATTTTCAAAAAGATAAAATAGAGCTTTTAGCTAAAGCTGATATTTCTGCTTTTGCCCTAGAATTATTGCCAAGAACTAGCAGGGCGCAATCTATGGATGTTTTATCTTCTCAAAGTAATCTAGCTGGATACAGAGCTGTAATTGATGCGGTTTATGAAATGCAAAAAGCAGTTCCAATGATGATGACTGCTGCAGGAACAATATCAGCTGCAAAATTTCTTATTCTTGGTGCTGGAGTTGCTGGTTTACAAGCAATTGCTACTGCAAAAAGACTTGGAGCAATCGTTTCTGCTTTTGATGTAAGAGCTGCTGCAAAAGAGCAAGTACAAAGCTTAGGAGCTAAGTTTGTTGAAGTAAAATCTGAAGAAAAAGCACAAGGTGTTTATGCTCAAGAAATGAGTGAAGAATATAAAAAGCTGCAAGAACAGCTTCTAAAAGATGTGATAAAAAATCAAGATGTTGTCATATCAACTGCTTTAATTCCAGGTAGAAAAGCTCCCACTTTAATTACTGAAGAAATGGTAAAAATGATGAAACCAGGTTCAATAATTATTGATACCGCTGCAATAAATGGTGGAAATTGTGAGCTAACAGAAGTTGAGAAAGAGGTTGAAGTTAATGGTGTCAGAATCTTCGGTTACGCTAACTTCCCGAGCAGAGTTGCCGCTGATACAAGTAAATTACTGGCAAAAAATATTTTTAATTTTCTAGAGTTGTTAATTAACAAAGAAAAAAACTCTCTTTCAATTAATCTTGAAGATGACTTAGTGAAAGCAACTTTAGTTTCTGATAATGGAATAGTGTTGTTTAATAAGTAACTGTAGCTTTGTTTTTTAGCAGTTATTTTTTTGACTTTCTAAAAAAGTCGCTACTTGTAAATGCTTCTACCAATTTTGTATTTAACAACTTTTGGTATCAATACTTAATTTGAATAGAATAATGGTAGCTGAAAAAAAGCACGAAACAGAATTTGGTATTAACCAAAGTATCAAAAATAGAATTTTAAGTTCTTTAGATAGCGATCTTAACAGTCAGGTTAAAAAGTTATTTTTAGAACTTCATCCAGCAGACCAGGCCGATTTTTTCTCTTCTTTGAACTTTGATCAGAGACTTAAATTACTTATAGTCGTTGCTTCAGAAATTGATGCTGAAATTCTTACTTATCTTGATGATGAACTTAAAAATGAAGTAATTGAATTCCTTGGTAGTAAAAATACAGCAAAAGCCATTGATCAGTTAGAAGTTGATGATGCTGTACAAGTTATTGAAACTCTTGAAAGTGAAGGAATAAGCGAAATTCTTCATCATATCCCAAAAGAAAAAAGAGACGAAATTGAAGAAGCTTTGTCTTATCCTGAAAATTCAGTTGGTCGTTTGATGCAACAAAGTTTTGTTGCTGTGAAAAAAGATTGGAGTGTTGCTCAGGCCACATATTATTTACAAAATTCTTCTGGTCTTCCTGATGATTTCAACAATATTGTAATTGTTGATGATAATTTTCGTCCAACATCAGAAGTAAAAGTTAGTGATATTTTAAAGAGTAAAAAACAAATTTTGATGTCTGATATTATGTCTCAAGAAGAGATAAAGAGCTTATCAGTTAATATGGATAAAGAAGAAGCAGCGCAAATTTTTAGTAAATATTCCTTAAGTTATGCTCCTGTAGTTGATATGAAGGGTATTCTGGTTGGAGTAATTTATGCAAGTGATGTAATTGACATTCTACAAGAAGAAGCTGAAGAAGATATCTTGTTATTAGGTGGTGTTAATGATACAAACCTATATTCATCATCGTTTGAAACCGCTAAATCAAGAGCTCCTTGGCTTTTAACAAGTCTTTTAACCAGTTCTATGGCAGTTAGTATTATTGCTATCTTTTCTGGTGAAATTCAAAGAATTGTTGCTTTAGCTGTTTTATTGCCAATTGTGGCTTCATTAGCTGGAAATGCTGGAACCCAGGCTTTGACAGTTCTTGTTAGAGCAATTGCAACAAACGAAGTTAGTAATATAGGTGCTGTTAAGATTTTGCTTAAAGAAGTTATAACTTGTTCAATTAATGGCCTAATTTTAGCTATTATAGCCGCTTTTATTTGTTATTTTTGGCAAAGTAATTTTTACTTAAGCTCTGTTTTTGCGGCAGCAATCCTTGGAACAGTTATAATTGGTGGTTTTTCTGGAGCTGTAATTCCTTTATTATTACATCGTTTAAAATTTGATCCAGCAATTTCTTCTGGTGTTTTTTTGATAGCAATAACTGACACTTTTTCTTTTCTAGTTTTCTTGGGTCTTGCAACTTTGTTGTTATAAAGTTCTCTATTCTAAAAAAGTTTTTAAAACAATTTTTGTTATATATTTTTTTATGAAAAAAACTTGCTTTGCTTTCATTCTGGTAGCAATCTCAAACCAAGCTTTTGCTCAAATGCCTTCTCCTCCTAAAGAAGCTTTTAAAGCTTGCGAAAATTCTTCTCAAGGATCTGCTTGTAGTTTTAAAGCGCCACATGGGAATGTTTCTGGAATTTGCTATGCTATGAAAGAAGGAAAAATGATATGTGTTCCTGGCGAATCTAAAACAAATTCTATGGCCCACAATTCTAGAGATCAGAGTAAAAATCAATTTTCAAATAACAATCAACAACCTCAAAGATCTCAGAACAGTCCATCAAGGATGATGAGAGTTGAAATTTCCGCTAAGAATTCTTCTGCTAAAAAAGTTAAAAGTTTGGTTCCAGATACAAATCAAGGAACTTGTTTTAATGATTATAGTGTTATTTCTTGTCCAAAAGAAGGAGGGGATTTTTATGGACAAGATGGTAATTATTTTGGAGCAACCACAAGTTACAAAAATAATAAAGATGGTACAGTCTCAGATTTAGTTACAGGATTAACATGGCAAAAAGCTCATAATGCTCAGAGAAAATCTTACTATTCAGCAAAACAATATTGTGAATCATTAGATCTTGGTGGTCATAAAGATTGGAGATTACCAACAATTAAAGAGTTATTTTCGATTGCAGATTTTCGTGGTGCACAAGGTAAGAATTACTTTCTAAATTCAAATTACTTCGATTTAAAAGAGCCAGAACAGTCAATTTTGTCAAATGACCCTTACTCTTCAACTCATAGTGTGGGAATGATGGGACAAACTTGGTCTTCAACTGTTTATTCAGGTAAGCATTTTGGTCGTGATGGTGTTGAAGCATTTTTCTTTTTTAATTTTTTAGATGGTCATATAAAACAAGCTCCAAGTTCAAATAATTTTAGTTTGTTTTACCGTTGCGTAAGAGGTAATATTTGGGGTGAAAATAAATTTGTTGATAATTCTGATGGAACTGTAACTGATAATTTAACAAGTTTGCAATGGCAGCAAAAAGATGATGGTAAAACTCGTGATTGGAAAAATGCTTTATCATATTGCCAAAATCTTGATTTGGCTGGTTACAAAGATTGGAGATTGCCAAGTGTTAAAGAGCTTCAAACTATTGTGGATTATACAAAAAATTCTCCTGCATTAAACACTAATTATATTAAATTAACTAATTCTAAAGCTTGGTTTTGGAGTAGTACAACTCATGGTGATAATATAACTATGGCAAGTTATGTTTGTTTTGGAGCTTGTACGTCAAAAGATGGCGTAGATACTCATGGTGCTGGAGCTCAGCGTTCCGATCCAAAAAGTGGCTATGCTTCCAAAAATCAATCTTTGGGTGGACAAGAAGATGAAATAAGAATTAATAATTATGTCCGTTGTGTAAGATAAGATTATTTTATTTTTAAAAAAATCGTTATGTAAAAATAAAAGTTGTTTAAAAAAAATAAAAAAAATTAGTTAAAAAAATTGCAGATTATTTTTTCGGTAGTTAAAACTTACTTTCTATATTTTACTTCTTAAAAACTTCTCTAAAAGTAATAAAAAAATGAGAAAAACTAAAGCTTCTTCAGATATGTCTTTGAAAATCAATATTCCTCAACCAGAACTTCTTAAGCCAAAAATAACAATATTTGGTGTTGGAGGAGCGGGTGGTAATGCGGTTAATAATATGATTCGCTCTAACCTTGAAGGCGTTGAATTTGTAGCTGCCAATACAGATTCTCAGGCTCTAATTAATTCTTTGGCACCAAATCGTATACAACTTGGTGTTACAACAACAAGAGGTTTGGGAGCTGGTTCTTTCCCAGATAAAGGCAGAGCTGCTGCTGAAGAAAATATTGATGAAATAGAAAAGTTTATTGATGGAAATAATATGATTTTTATCGCTGCCGGTATGGGTGGTGGAACTGGAACAGGTGGTGCTCCAGTAATTGCTAAATTAGCAAGAGAACGTGATATTCTTACAGTTGGCGTTGTAACAAAACCTTTTCATTTTGAAGGAAAATATCGTATGACAACAGCTGAGGCAGGAATTGAAGAGTTAAAAAAATACGTTGATACTTTGATTGTAATCCCAAATCAAAACTTGTTTAGAATTGCTAATGAAAGCACTACTTTTGAATCGGCTTTTAAAATGGCTGACGATGTATTGCATGCTGGTGTTCGCGGTGTTACAGATCTAATTACTATGCCGGGTTTGGTAAATTTGGATTTTGCTGATATTAGAACAATTATGACTAAGATGGGTAAAGCTATGATGGGAACAGGAGAGGCTGAAGGGGAGAACAGGGCTGTTGTTGCTTGCGAAGCTGCTATTTCAAATCCTTTACTTGACGATATTTCAATTAAAGGTGCTAAAGGAGTCTTGGTAAACATGACTGGTGGACCTGATATGACTCTTTTTGAAGCGGATCTGGCTGTAAATACTATTAAAAGAGAAGTTGATCCAAATGCTAACATTATTTTTGGTTCTGCTTTTAATGAAAATATGAAAGGTAAAATTAGAATATCTGTTGTTGCTACCGGAATTGATGTTGACGATATAGTTTCTCACAGAAATAGAGATTTTTCTGAGCCTTCTCGTTTCAGAGTTAGCGAAACTGATAGTAGAAAAAAGAGTGACGTTGTAAAAGAATCTCCAAACAAAAGTTTTTTTGATATTGGAAATGCTGCAAAACTGGAAGAAGAATTAGTTGAAATTAATTCTGAAGATTTAAAGCCAAAAAAAACCTACTCAAAAAACCCAAATCTTGATTATGGTAAAAGTGAAGAAAAAAAAGAAGATGAAAATACTTCTTTATCTAATGTTGGTCAAATCAGCTTCTTTGAACAAGTAAAAGAAGAGGAAGAAGATATATCGGAAAAATTAAAAAAAGCTGAAGAAAAAATTTCTGAAGCTTTTGCTAAAGCAACTTCTAAAACAAGAACTTCAAAGCCAGTTATTGCTGCTAAAAAGAAAGAAGCTTCTAGTAGTGGATTTAGCTTATTTGGTTTTATGAATTCCTCAAAATCAAGAGACCACGAAGAAGAAGAGCATTTTGAAGAAGAGCATGAAGATTTCGTTGAAGAAGAAAGAGTTGTTAGTCAAAAACCAAAAAGAGTCGTAAAAAATTCTGGTGAATCTGATTTGCAAGAAGTTGCAAAAAGGCAAAAAGAATTTTTTGGATCAACAATTTTTGACGAAGATTCTAGAGAAGAAGAAAGAGGCGAAAAAATTGAAGATGATATCTTAAATGTTCCTGCTTTCTTCAGAAGAAAAAAGTAATTTAATTCAAATCTTTAAATCGGCATTGTTTTTAATCTAAGCAATGCCGATTTTTTTATTTATAGCTTTATGACAAAAATATATCTTATAAGTCCTCCTAAAATTGAATTAAGCGAATTTTCAAAGTCACTAAGTAAGGCTTTAAAAACATCGTTAGTGCCTGTTTTTCAATTAAGATTAAAGGGTTATTCTAAACAAGAGTTAGAGAAAATTTCTTTAGAGTTAAAGAAAATTTGTCATGACAATAATTCTATTTTTCTTCTCAATGATAATTATGAAATTGCATTAAATGTAAATGCTGATGGAGTTCATTTAGGTTTAGAAGATGGATCAATTAAAAAAGCCCGCCAAGAATCTTTAAAAAATAATAAAGATTTTATAATTGGTGCCAGCTGTTATGATTCAAAACATTTGGCAATGGAAGCTGGAGAGCAGGGTGTAGATTATATTTCTTTTGGAACTTTTTTTCCCAGTAAAACAAAAAACTCGATAGGAAAACCAACAACTGAAATTTTGGAATGGAGTAATGAGTTATTGAATTTACCAATTGTTGCAATTGGTGGAATAAATCATGAAAATTGTGAGCCTCTTGTTAAAGCTGGTACTGATTTTTTAGCAGTTATTTCTTATGTGTGGGAAAATTCTGAGGGAGAAGATAAAGCTTTAAAGAAGCTTAATGAAGTAATAAGAAAATTTTCTGAGAAATAAATTTTGACAAGTTCTATTATTTTGAGATAAGAGCCGAAGTAAAAGCTCTTTCTCAAAATAAAATCTATTAATTTTCAACTATAAGCCGTGATCTTTTACCAAGATTTCAGCAATTTGAACTGCATTTAAAGCGGCACCTTTTCTGAGGTTGTCGGAAACTACCCATAAAGAAAGACCGTTTTTAATTGAAGGATCTTTTCTGATTCTTGAAACAAAAACTGGATCTTGAGTTGAAATTTCTACTGGAGTTACAAATTTCATTTCTTGTGGGCGATCAATAACCACAATTCCTTCAGCTTCATCTAAAACTTTTCTTGCTTGTTCAGCCGAAATTGGGTTTTCAAACTCCACATTTACCGATTCAGAATGACAATTAAACACAGGAACTCTTACGCAAGTTGCTTCTACTTCAATTTTTGCATCAAGAATTTTTTTAGTTTCAACTTTCATTTTCCACTCTTCTTTTGTGCAACCATCTTCCATGAAAACGTCAATTTGAGGTATTACATTAAAAGCAATTCTTTTACTAAACTTTTTTGGTTCCAACATTTGGTTGGCATAGATTTTTTTTGTTGAATCGTAAAGTTCATCCATAGCTTCTTTACCAGCGCCAGAAACTGCTTGATAAGTTGAAACAACTATTCTTTTAATTTTTGCTAAATCGTGCAAAGGTTTTAATGCAACAACCATTTGAATAGTTGAGCAGTTAGGGTTAGCAATAATTCCACTTTTTTTGTAATTAGCAATTGCCTGAGGATTAACTTCAGGAACTACAAGTGGAACATTATCATGCATTCTGAAATGAGACGTGTTGTCAATTACAACGCAACCCATGCTTGCAGCGCGTGGAGCGTGTATGGCAGAAACTGATCCCCCTGGTGAGAATAAACCAATTTTTGTTCCTGTAAAATCAAAGTCTTCTAGAGCTTGAACTGTTAATTCTTTGTTACCATAACTAACTTTTTTGCCAACAGAATTACGAGAAGCAAGTGCCACAACTTCATCTGCTGGAAAATTTCTTTCAGCAAGAATATTTAAAATTTCGCGACCAACATTACCGGTTGCGCCGGCAACGGCAATTTTTCTTTTAGACATTTTTAATTTTTTTAAATTGATATTTTTACTTTAGATAGTAATGCTTCTTAAAAGAATATTGTTTGCCTATAAAAAAGTAAAGAAAATGACAAAAAAGTTTTTTATTATTGCTGGAGAAGCTTCTGGAGACTTGCTTGGAGCTAAGTTAATTTCAGAGCTAAAAGCTCAATTAAGTGACACAAATGAAAAAGCAGAGTTTATAGGAGTGGGTGGAAAATTGATGAAGGAGCAAGGATTGAAAACAATTTTTCCTATGGAAGAGTTATCAATTATGGGTTTTTTAGAAGTATTACCTCATATTCCTAAGTTATTGAAAAGAATTAAACAAACTGCTGTAGAAATTAAAAATTTTAAACCAGATTTCGTTATTACAATTGATTCTCCAGATTTTTGTTTTCGGGTGATAAAGAAAGTTCAAGATCTCAAAGTAAAAAAAATTCATTTAATTGCTCCATCAGTTTGGGCTTATCGTGAAGGCAGAGCAAAGAAAATTTCTAAGCTTTATGATTTACTCTTGGCAATTTTACCATTTGAACCACCTTATTTTGAAAAATATGGTTTAAAAACAGTATTTATTGGTCACCCAATTGTTGAAAATTCTCCAAAGTTTTCTTCAAAAGAAAGTGGCAATATGTTTTTTCGTGAAAAATATAAAATAAATAAAGATGATTTTTTAATCTGCATTACTCCTGGTAGTAGGAATGGAGAAGTGAAGAAAATTTTTCCTGAATTTATAAAAGCTATTAATTTGGCTTCTGAATTATCTTCTAAGAAAAAACAAATTAAAGTTGTAATTCCATTAATTGACAAAACTAGAAATTTAGTTACTGAAATGTCGGCTTCTTTGAAGATAGAGTATTTTTTGGTTGAAAAAGATGAAAAAGAACAAGCTTTTTTTGCTGCGGATTTTGCTTTAGCAAAATCTGGAACTAATACTGTTGAGATTTCTCTTTATAAAATACCTATGATTATTGCCTATAAAATCAACATTATTACATATTATATTGTAAATATGATGGTTAAAATTAAGTTTGCTAACTTAATAAACCTTATTGCAAACAGGGAGATAATTCCAGAAATGTTGCAGTTTGATTGCGATGGTGAAAAAATTTTTACAAAACTTGAAAAATTTATATCTAATAAACAAGTCTGTGAAAATCAAATTGTTGAATCTCAAGAATTTTTGGAAATAATGGGTTTAAATAGTTCTTCAAAATCAAGTTATAAAGCAGCTAAAGAAATTTTGAGTTTGAAATATGATTAATAAAATTATACTCACATTTTTAATAAGTTTTTTTTCAATTTCTGCTATTGCACAACAGTCTTCTTGTGGAAAAAATTATTCTTCTTTGGTTTTAGAAGAAGAGAGCGGAAATATTTTATTGAACACAAGATCAGACAAAATTATTTATCCAGCGTCATTAGTAAAAGTTATGACTCTTTATCT
>VHBV01000034.1 GCA_016882165.1 Candidatus Pelagibacterales bacterium | reverse complement strand
TTTAATCGAGTTTTTGGTTGATAAATTTACATCAATTAAGAAACTCAATTTTTGATAAATTAGAAGGGTAATGTTTGTTTAAAAAATGGGTACCTTTCAAAGCTTTTTTTACTTTTTCATCCTAGTGTTTCTAAAAAGAATTTTTAGATTCTTCATAATCGTTATAAACTAGTTAGGTTATTTTTTTGCTATTTCTATTGCTCCATAAGTTATAATTGCATCGCTTCCAGCTCTTTTGAATGCAACTAAACTTTCATAAAAAACCTCATCAAAATCAAACGCTCCATTAGCAGCAGCAAATTTTAACATAGCATATTCACCACTAACTTGATAAGCCACTATTGGTAAAGAAATATTATCTTTAGTAGCTTTTATAATATCCAAATAAGGCATTCCTGGCTTTATAATTAGAAGGTCAGCTCCTTCTGAAATATCTAAGGAAATTTCTTTCGTTGCTTCTAGAGAGTTTCTGAAATCCATCTGATAAGTTTTTTTATCTTTTTTTACACTGCTTTTCTTTTCTGTTTTTCCCAAATTTGCAGCTGAACCAACAGCATTTCTAAATGGACCATAAAAACTTGAAGCATATTTTGCCGCATAACTCATAATTGCTGTATTTACAAGTCCACATTCATCTAAAGAATCACGAATCACAGCAATTCTGCCATCCATCATATCAGAAGGCGCAACAATGTCGCAACCAGCTTCTGCTTGCACCAAAGCTTGTTTACAAAGAGCTTCTATTGTTTCATCATTAACTACATATCCATTTTTATCGATAATTCCATCATGACCATGAGAAGTATAAGGGTCCAATGCAACATCCGCGATTATACCAATTTCAGGAACTGCATCTTTAATCGCTTTAATTGTTCTACAAATTAAGTTATTTTCGTTCCAAGCTTCACTTCCTTGAGAGTTTTTTAACTTTTGATCAATTGCAGGAAATAACATCAAAGCATTAATGCCTAAACTTTTAGCTTCTCTAGCTTTTTTTACTATTAAATCAGTCGAAAACCTGAAAACATCTGGCAAAGCTGTTATCTTTTCTTGTTTGTTTTTACCTTCAATAACAAAAAGTGGTAAAATTAAATCATCAGTAACAATTTTATTTTCAGCCACAAGATCACGAATCCATTGACTTTGTCTTAGTCTTCTTGGTCTTGTTGTAGGAAAAGAACCAAAATTAAAATTTTTCATGTTTTTTTTTGAATTTAGGTGGTTTACAGTCTAACAAAATAACATTTTTCAATACTAAATCCATGAAAAATATTCTGGAAGAAATTTATCAACATAAACTTGTTGAAGTTAGAAATAAAAAGAAAATTCTCAATTTAAAAGAAATTTGTTCACGCCTTAAATGCTCAGATAATAAACCAAAAGATTTTTTTGGAGCTCTAAAAGCAAAAGATGATTCTGGACAAACAGCTTTAATTTGCGAAATTAAAAAAGCCTCACCTTCAAAAGGTATAATTAGGGCCGACTTCAATCCTGTTGAAATTGCCCAAATTTACGATCAGTGTGGGGCAACTTGCTTATCAATTTTAACTGATGAGAAGTATTTCGCTGGATCTGACGAATATATAAAAGAAGTAAGAAAAGTCACAAATTTACCAATTTTACGAAAAGAATTTATCGTTGACTCTTACCAAATTTATGAAGCAAAAATGCTTGGTGCTGACTGTATTTTGTTAATTGTGGCGATGCTTGACGACGCCAAATTAAATGAACTGGAAGATTGTGCTTTAGGCCTTGGTTTATCGGTTTTAATTGAGGTTCATAATGAGGAAGAGCTTCAGCGCGCTTTCAAAATGAAAAGTAAACTTATTGGAATTAATAATCGTAACTTAAAAACTTTAGAAGTTGATATTAGAAATTCATTAAAACTTGCCGATCATGTTCCTAGTGATTATGTACTAGTTGGTGAAAGCGGAATAAAAGATATAGCCGACATTTTGTTGCTTAAGGAAGCCGGAATCAATTGTTTTTTAATTGGCGAGCATTTTATGGCACAAAAAAATATTGCTACTGCAGTTAAAGCCTTTTTGGAGTAAATTAAAACATGTTTAAAATTGCAATTATTGGAAAACCAAATGTTGGTAAATCAACTCTTTTTAATAAATTAGTTGGAAGACAATTGGCAATTACTGATAACATTTCTGGTGTCACTCGTGACCGTAAAGAATCTAAAGCTAATTTAGGACCTCTAAAATTCATAGCAATTGACACAGCTGGTCTTGAAAATGAAGCAAGTGATGAATCTTTAGAGCGCAGAATGTTTGAACAGACTGAAAACGCTGTTATGGACGCCGATTTATGTTTATTTGTGGTTGATGGCAAAAACGGACTTACCCAAAAAGATAAAATTTTGGCTGATTTAATGCGCAAAAAAGACAAAAAAATTATCTTGGTTGTAAATAAATTTGAAGGCAAACAAGAAGAAGTTTTGCCAAAAGAATATTATCGTCTTGGTTTTCCAGAAATGGTTGCAATTTCTGCTGAACATCGTGAAGGCTTTCCTCAACTATATGACAAAATTGAGCCAGTTTACGAAAAATATGAACAAGATTTCGCTGAACATGAAATTAGTTTGCAAGATGAAGATTTGCCTTTGCAAATTGCAATTGTTGGAAAACCAAATGCTGGAAAATCAACTTTTTTGAATAAAATTTTGGGTGCTGAGCGATTAATAACTGGACCAGAAGCAGGAATTACACGTGATGCAATTGCAATTGATCACAAATTTCAAGATCAAAAAATTCGTTTTATTGATACTGCAGGAATCAGAAAAAAAAGTAATATTACAGAAAAATTAGAAAATTTATCTGCAACTGACAGCTTTCGTGCCATAAATTTTTCACAAGTTGTCATTTTATTAATTGATGCAAACTCACTTTTAGATCATCAAGACGCGGCTTTGGCTGGACAAATTTTGCGTGAAGGAAGGGGTTTAATTTTTGCTATTAACAAAATTGATACTGTAAAAGGTGATAAAGAAGTTTTTTTAAGAGAAGTTAGAAAGCAAATTCAAGAAATTTTTAAAGAAGTTGATGGAATTCCAATTCTTGGTGTTTCCGCAAAAAGTGGTTATAATGTAGAAAAAACTTTAGAATTCGCAATTAAAGTTTACGAACAGTGGCAAACCTACTTACCAACATCAAAACTTCATGAATGGCTGAAAATGGCCGAGTTAAATCATCCACCAAAACTAATGAAAGGTAAGGAAACCAAGCTAAAATATGTGACACAAATTAAAAGACGTCCACCAAGCTTTGCCGTGTTCACTAATTATCCAAAAGCTGTTGAAGGAGCTTATTTACGCTATTTAGCCAATTCTTTGCGCGAAACTTTTGATTTAAGTTTAACACCAATCAGAATGGTTGTGCGTAAAAGTGATAATCCTTTTGCTGGAAAAAAAGAAAAAACTTTTTCTAAAAAAACTCATAAGAGTAAAAAATAATTTTTGCACCATAATCAAAGCGTCATTGCGACAAAAAGAAAAAATAAACAAGATAAAAAAATGAAAAAAATTGATTGCAAAAAAACCTTTGGCTTTAACTGTGATTTTGAAATATTAGCTCTAAAAGAAAAATCAGATTACGTTCCCGAAATTGATGAAAATTATCTTTTCGATCCAAAAACCACTTTAGCAATATTAGCTGGATTTGTTTTTAATAGCCGAGTTTTAGTGCAAGGAATGCATGGAACTGGAAAATCAACTCATATTGAACAAGTTGCAGCTCGTCTAAATTGGCCTTGTTTAAGAATAAATTTTGACTCACAAATTACTCGTCTTGACTTAGTTGGAAAAGACGTAATTAAGTTAAAAAATGACAAACAAGTAACTGAATTTAAAGAAGGAATTATTCCCTTCGCACTTAGAAATAACATAGCCGTTATTTTAGACGAATATGACGCAATTAAAACTGATGTTTCTTTTGTAATTCATCGTCTACTTGAAAATGATGGTAAATTTGCGCTTTTAGAAGAAAATGAAGTTATCACTCCAAGCAAAAACTTCCGCTTATTTGCAACTTCAAATACTCTTGGCGCAGGGGATGACTTAGGAATTTATCATGGAACAAATTTGATAAACCAAGCTCAAATGGACAGATGGAATATTGTTTCTTCGTTGAATTATTTAGATGAAGAACATGAAATTGCTATTTTAGAGAAAAAATTACCATTTTTAACCTCTAAATTACATCAAAATACCGCTAAGTTAATGGTTAAAATGGCAAATTTAACCAGAGAGGCTTTTAAAAATGGTGACATTTCAACCTTAATTTCACTCAGAACTTTAATTTCTTGGGGCAATAATATTCAAATTTTCAATTCTATCAAGTCAGCTTTTGTGCTAAGCTTTTACAACAAAGCAATTGACGACGAAAAAATTATAATTGCCGAATTTTATCAAAGAGTTTTTGGCGAAGAAATTTAACGAGAAATTCCTTCATTTTCATTGCCATGATCTTTGGCAACCTGATTGCTTTGAAGATTAATAGCATGTGTTTTTGCTGGAGAAGAATTTGGCTGCAAACCTAAATTAAAAGCTTTTCTTCTTGCTTCTTGATCTCTTAAAGATTGCTCTTCAATTTCTTGTTGTTGTATTTTTTCTTGTTCTTTAACCTGCTCTGGAGTCAAAGAATTTTCAGCAGCTTCCTTTTTTTGCAAGTGAGTTCTTAACTTTTCTTCTTTTACTTCCTGCAAATATTTTTCTTCTTTGCTACCCTTTTTTTGCTGAGAAAGTTTTGAATTAATTGATGCATTAGTAATTTCATATCCGTCTTTAACTTCTACTGACATAAAGAATTTTTATTTAAGATATTAAAAATAGTTACATTTCTATAGTATAACAATTTTTTTCTTTGTTACAAGAATTTGTTTTTGTCTTTTTTAAGGGAATTGTCTCTTTCTTTTCGTCATTGCGAGCAAACCATCAGGGGAAGCTTGTCAATCCATTGCATCATAAACTCTGAAGATCGTGAATTGATAGATTGACACTTATGGCTATGCGCTCCTCGCAATGACAGGAAAAACTAGAGTTAATAAAAACGAACCTAATTTTTGAACCGTTACAGCAATGACGGAAGCAAAAAAACAGGTCATTTACTTTTTATAATTTTTGAGAGGATGCTTATTAAAGACCAAATCTTTTAGTTTAGAGTCAAGAATATGCGTGTAAATTTCAGTACTGGAAATATCGCTGTGACCCATTAATTCCTGCAAAATTCTTAAATCAGCACCGTTATTTAGCAAATGTGTTGCAAAAGAATGGCGAATTACGTGTGGATGAATTCTTGTTGGATCAATTCCAACTTTTAATGCTAATTCTTTTAGCATTTGATGAAATCTTTGACGCGTTATCGGATGATCAGAGTTTAATTTTTTGCTACGAATTCTATCTTTACTTTTACTACAACGAATAAAACCACTAAATAACCACTTTGAATCAGAATTATGCATTCTGTGACGCAAATCTAAGTATTTCATCAAAATTTTTATTGCCGACTTATTTAAAACGATCATTCGCTCTTTATTACCTTTACCTTTAATTATAAGATAGTTGCGCAAAGTTTTTTCACCATTTTCATTCACTATTTCTTGAATTTGCGATATTTGTAAAGCTACTAATTCGCTAACTCTCATACCACTGGCATAAAGAATTTCTAGCATACAAGACAGCTTTATACCGAATTCAGACTCATCTTTATTGACAAAATCTAGAAGTTTAAAAATTTCTTCAGGTGTAAGGAATTTAGGTAGTTTTGCATCTTTTTTCGGGTTATGTAAATTAAGTGTTGGATTTGATTTTATAATATTTTCATCTGCCAAAAACTTATAGAAATTTTTTAGTGAAGAAATTTTACGAGCAATTGAAGCAGAACGAAGATTATCTTTGTTTAGGATGTAGAAGTAATCTTTGATATTTTCACTTGTAGCTTCTTCGATTTTAATATTTTTTTCAGATAAAAATTTTTCAAATAACTCTAAGTCTTTTCCGTAAGACAAAATAGTATTATGTGCCAAACCATCTTCCGCTCTCAGTTTATCTAAGAAAGATCTAATCAGCATCTTGTTCTTTTGTTGATGTTATTTTATCTTTGACATCAATATTTATGGAAATAGTTTTTTGTGGCATTTCGAAATCATCAAAAAGCAATACAAAACAAAATATAAGCATAGCAAGTAAGCTTAACCAAATTGCTCCTTGTTTGATAAGAGCTTCTCTATTTTTATTGTTATAACTTTGCAATTTCATTTTATGTATAAAACGTGTTGAATTTTTGTAAAATATTAAAAACATCTCAGAGAAAAAAAACAGCAATTTTTTTTGTTTTATCTTTTTTAACAGCTTTTTCCAAAAATTCTTACGCAAATTTCTCACTAATTCGTGATGCTGAAACAGAGAAATTTCTTCGCGAACTTTCAAATCCAATATTTAAAGCAGCCAACTTGGATGTTAAAAATATCAAAATTTATATAGTTAACGATGACTCTATAAATGCTTTTGTAAGTGGTGGACAAAATGTCTTTATTAACACTGGTTTGATTAGAAAATACAACACTCCTGACGCTTTAATTGGTGTAATTGCCCATGAAACAGGTCATATAGCAGCTGGACACATCGCACGATCTTCTGAAGCAATGGATAATGCTGGAAACTTTATGTTGCTGAGCTACTTACTTGGAATTGGTGCTGCAGTTGCAGGATCTGTTGATGCTGGTCAAGCACTAATTTTGGGTGGCAACAATACCGCCGAAAGACTTTATATGAAATTCACAAGAGGACAAGAAGAGGCTGCAGATAAGCATGCCATTGAATATCTTGATAAAATTTCTTATCCAGCAGATGGGCTTATTAATTTATTAGAATTCTTTGAAACTCAAATGATTGGTTACAAAGACCAAATAGATGAATATTTAATGTCACATCCGGTAAGCAAAAAAAGAATTGATCTTATCAAGGCAAATACTAAGGATAAAAAATTTTCTGACAAAAAAATTAATCAAAAGTTGCAACCTCATATGGACTTAATATTGGCAAAGCTTGAAGGCTTTATGGAAAGTCCGGATTCAACATTAATTAAATATAAAAATAAAAATGATTTTTTATCTAATTATAAAAAATCAATTGCACTCTTTAGAAAAGGCCATTTGGAAGATGGATTAATTTTGTTAAATAAATTAATTGAAGAGAAGTTGGAAAAAAAAGCCAACTCAACTGAAATTGGTTTTTTATATGAAATTAAAGGACAATTCTTATTTGAATTAGGAAAAGTTTTTGATTCAGTTGTGGCCTATAAAAAATCAATTGAGTTGTTAAAGAATGAAGATTCTGCACAAGCTAAAATAAGCTTTGCTTCATCAGTTTTAAGTCTTTCACAAAATGATTCTGATTTAATAAAAATTGCCATTAAAAACTTACAAGATGCTAAAAAATATGAAGAAGAGAATTATTTTTTATATAAACAACTAGCTAATGCTTATAATAAAATTAACGATGAAGGTAGATCTTTGTTAGCATTAGCTGAGTATAATTTCTATCGTGGTGAAAAAGATAAATCAGTAAAATATGCTCAAGAAGCCAAAGATAAACTGCCAAAAGATGCAAAAGAAGAAATTACAAGAGCTGAAGACTTAATTGCCCTAAATAAAAAGAAAGATGATAAAAAAGAAAGTAAGAAAAATAACTTTACACTTTTCTAACACTTGAACTCGATTTTAAAGGGAAGAACATCTTTGAATATTCTTCTTCCATAAGCTTATCTTCTTGTGAAATTTCATTATCTTTAACTTGTACTGAGTTTGAAGGAACACCTTTTGTCGAGACTAAATCTTCTCTTAAATCATTTTCCTCAGAAACTCTTTCCTCTTTAGATGAAGATTCTTGAATATCAATTTTTGCAGCAGCTGAAAATGTTTCTATTTCATTTTGCTGATTTGCTTCATACTTTTTCTTATATTCATTTTTTACAAACTCCTCAAATTTATTTTCATCTAAAACACCTTTTTCTAACAATTCTATATGAGATTCTCTAATTTTTTTTATCCTTTTCTCTTCCTTCATTATAATTTCAATAGAGAATTCTAGTGCTTCATCAGACATTTTTTTATAATCTGGATTAAATTCTTTTAACCTAGAAATTAGACGGTTTTCTTCTCTATCATTTTCAATTATCTCTTTTACAAGGTTTTGCAGCTCTCTTTCTATAAACTTCCTTCTTTCATTAGGATGAAATTTTTTAAGCTGTGGATTATCAGATTTAATAATATCTATTAAATCTTGATACTTTTCTTGTATTTCTTGATTTTGGTCAAAAACGATCTCTTTCAGCAAATCTACAAATTCTTCTTGAGCAATGCTTTCCAGTATTTCTTGTGATATTTTTTCTTCCAATTTTTCTTTCTCAACTAAAGCCTCAATTTTTGACTTTGTTTCTTCAACTCTTTTTTTTGTTCTATAAGCTAATTCTTCTGATTTAGTTTTTCTAACATGATTTTCGTATCTTCTATTTAACTTTGCTATTTCTGTAACTGATTTCATAAAAAATTTTATAACTTCAAGGAGCGATTCATTTGAAATTTTTTAAATTTCAAATGAATCAAAGAATAAAAAAGTTTTTTTTTACAAAACAAGAGAAATTTAACCCATTAATTTCTGCAATCTTCGGGAAAAATCAGAAACATTTTCAATTGGCTCTCCTTCAATAACACAAGCTAAGTCAAATAAAGTTTTTGCAAAATCAGCATTTTCTGATTTTTTTGCTTCATCAGATAAATTGTCGTTTAATTTTTTTATAATTGGGTTATTACCATTAACTTCCAAAATTTTCGCAGAGGCAGAAACAATTTGCTTTTGCTCAAGTAAAAATCTTTCCATTCTCATATCCATTGCCATAGCGTCAACTGCCAAACAAACCGGACTATCCGTTAGTTTTTTAGAAATTTTAACTTCTTGTACTTTGTCACCCAAAATATCTTTTATAAACTTAGTTAATTTTTCAAAAGAAGAGTCAGTTACGTCTTTTATTTGATCTGAATTGTTACTTTGCGAGTTTTCTTCGTTTGGCTTTTTTTCAATTTTTTCTAAATCAACATCACTGCGATTTATTGATTGAAACTCTTTTTCTTTGTAAGGTAAAGCGACAGTCACCCAAAAATCATCAACAGCATCTGTTAAAAATAAAACTTCTACATCTTTCTTCAAAAATACTTCTAATTGTGGAGAAGATTTTATTTTTTCAACTGACTCGCCACTTAAAAAATAGATTTTATCTTGATTATCTTTTGCGCGCTCCAAGTATTGTGCTAAAGAAATTAACTTATCTGGAGATTTCGAAGAGTAAAAACGACAAATCTCCAAAATATTTTCACGCATTTGTGAAGATTCACATAAACCTTCTTTTAAAACTGCTCCAAAATTTTCCCAAAATTTCAAATATTCTTCTTCATTTTCAGCGGATTTTTTCTTCAATTCTGACAAAACTTTTTTTACAACTGATGTTTTAATTTTTTCAAGAACTGCATTATGTTGAAGCGTTTCACGACTGATGTTAAGAGGTAAATCATCAGAATCAATCAAGCCTCTTAGAAATCTCATATAAGCTGGAACAAGATTTAAATCTTCTGAAATGAAGACTTTTTTCACATAGAGCTTTACAGAAGTTTTGCGATCTGGATGAAATAAATCGAAAGGTTTTGTTGAAGGAACAAATAGTAAGTTTTTATAATTCACTAAACCTTCAACTTTATTATGAATTGTCATAAAAGGATCACCAGGCAAGTGAGAAATATGCTTGAAAAAACTTTGATATTGCTCGCTGGTAATTTCATTTTTATCTTTTGACCACAAAGCAGAAGCAGAATTTAAAACTTCAATTTTCGCTCCGGCTTCCAAATTTTCTGGAATAAACTCAATTTTGATATTTATGTGATCTGAATAAGTTTGAACAACATGCTTAATATGAAAACGATCTAAGAAATCGGATGATTCATCTTTAAGGTGCAAAACTATTTTTGTTCCTCGCGTTACATTTTCTTCAACTTCAGAAATATTAAAATTTGCACTACCATCAGATTCCCATTTATAAGATTTTTCATCATCAAACTTACGCGAGATTACTTCCACTTTGTTAGCAATCATAAAGCTTGAGTAAAAACCAACACCAAATTGACCAATTAACTGAACATCTTTTTGTTTGTCACCTGTTAAAGATTTAATAAAGTTTTCTGTTCCAGAGCGCGCAATGGTTCCTAAATTTTGAATCAAATCTTCACGATTCATACCAATTCCATTATCAGTAATTGTAAGTATTTTCGCAGATTTATCTGTCTTAATCGAAATTTTTAACTCTTCTTGATTTTGCAAAATCTCAGGATTTTGCACCGCCAAGTAACGCAATTTATCGCAAGCATCGGCAGCGTTTGAAATAAGCTCGCGCAATGCAACATCTTTGTTGGTATAAAGAGAATTTATCATTAAATTCAATACTTTTCCAACTTCAACATCGAAGTTAAATTCCTGTTTGTTTGTCATTTTGATCTAAAATTATTTGTTAAAAAATTTAAATTCTTGATT
>VHBV01000033.1 GCA_016882165.1 Candidatus Pelagibacterales bacterium | reverse complement strand
ATACCGAAAATAGTAGTAAATACACGGTGTTGAATTTAAAATTGACTAATTGAAAGTAAAAAATGAAAAATCTAATCGCAAAATTCTATCAATTACGATTTTTAAATCAATAAACTTATGAGCAAAACTAGATTATTTGTAAAAGAAAATCCTTTGAAATGTGGACATATTCTTAAAATTGAAGATTCTGATTTTGAATATTTAACCAAAGTGCTTCGTAAGAAAAAGGGCGATATAATTCATGTTTTTAATGGTTATGATGGTGAATTCTGTGGTGAGATAAATGAAATTTCTAAAAAATATTTAAGTTTGGTTTTAACAACTCAAACATCTCTATTGAAGAAAGTAAAAAACATTACCTTAGCTTTTGCTCCGGTGAAAAATGTTCGAATTGATTTTGTGGCAGCAAAAGCAACAGAGCTTGGAGTTGCTAATTTTCAGCCATTAATTACTAAAAGAACAATTGTTGACAAAATTAATGAAGAACGTTTTATCGCCAATATAAAAGAAGCTTGTGAACAATGTGAAAGAAATGATTTCCCTAAACTTAATAAAATTAAAAAACTCGAAAGTTTTTTTGCTGAAGAAGAAATTGGTAAGAAAATTTTAATTTTATGTGATGAATCTGGTAAAGGAAATCAAGCGAAAGAAATTTTACCACAAATTTTATTGAATAAAAAAGAAGACATCGAAATTGTAATATTAATTGGTCCCGAAGGAGGTTTTGCTCCAGAAGAATTCGCTAAAATGCAAGTTTTAGGAAACTTGCATTCTTTAAATTTAGGACCAAGAATTTTGCGTGCAGATACTGCAATTATTTCATCTTTAACCTTAGTGCAAGAATTTTTGGGAGACTTTAATTTAAAACCAAAATTTTGATATCTAATTAGAACATTAAATTTGATAAAGTGATAGGTAGTTTATTAATCTTTTTGCGAAATTGTTGCTAAATTAATTTCTGATTTTCTTGAGAAGTTACCATTTTGTTTCTCAAAAATTAGTTCTTCTTGAAAAGTTGGTGCTAATTCTTTCTTTGTAATCAAAAAAATTCCATATTCAGCAAATAAGTTGGCAATCTTTTTGTGACCAAAAAAACTTATCAGTCGATGTTTGCTAGTCAAAAAAGTTTTTTGCTGAATTATAAGACCTAACTCTTTGCACAAGTTTTCAAAATCTTCAATTGAACAAAAGTGAATATTTGGTGTTTCATACCACTGAAAAGGAATTGACTTATTCACGGGCATGGTTCCTTTCAAAAAAAGATGCAGTCTATTTTTAAAGTGAGCAAAGTTCGGTAAAGAAACAATCCCAAATTTAGCAATTCTTAGCATTTCTTCCAAAATTTCTTTTGGTCGGTGAGTTGCTTGTAAAGTTTGACTTAAAATTGCATAGTCAAAGTTTTGATCGGGATAATAACTTAAATCTTTTTCCGCATCGCCTTGAATTACTGAAATTCCTCGTGCTAAAGCATTACTAACTTGTTTTTGAGATAATTCTAAACCACGGGCGTCAATATTTTTTGTATTTTTCAGAAATTCCAATAACTCTCCATCCCCACAACCAATATCTAAAACTTTCTTATTTGGCTCAATTAATTGCGCGATAATTTCAAGGTCGTAACGAATATGATGTTTAACAATATTTTCACCAATATTTTGCATAAATTATTTGTAATTCTTATTTATAAAACCTGCGATAGAGTTTTTTAATTCTTCATTTTCAATTAAGAAAGAATCGTGACCAGCATTGCTTTCAATTGTAATTGAACTTACATCAATTCCACAAGAAACTAAAGCCATAGTAATTTTTTTGGCTTCAGATGGAGGAAATAGCCAATCATCTGAAAAAGAAATTAAACAAAATTTCAAATCTTTGTTTTTTGCAGAATCAGCAAAAGCATTACTTAATTTATTTCCAAAATCTTTTTCCAAATCAAAATAATCAACGGCTTTTGTTATATAAAGATAAGAGTTAGCATCAAATCTTTCTACAAAACTATATCCTTGATGATGTAAATAACTTTCAACTTGAAATTCAGCTTTAAAATCAAAAGAAAAATTTTCTTTACTTTGTAATTGACGCCCGAATTTTTTTTGCAAAGCTTTTTCAGAAAGGTAAGTTATATGAGCTGTCATTCTTGCAACCGCCAAACCTTTGGTTGGGTAAGTTTTGTGTAAAATATATTTTCCTTCATTCCAATTTGGATCTGCAGTAATCGCTTGTCTTCCAACTTCATGAAAAGCAATATTTTGAGGACTGTGACGATAAGATGTTGCAAGTGGAATTACTAAATTTACTTTCTGAGGATAAAGAACAGACCAGCTTAAAGCTTGCATTCCACCAGTTGAACCGCCAACCACTGCATGAAGTTTTTTAATTCCAAAATGTTCAATTAATAAATTTTGAGCATTAACCATATCGTGAATTGTAAGAGCCGGAAAATCAAGACCATAAGGTTGATTTGTTGCGGAATTTATTTCTTTGGGACCAAAAGATCCCATGCAGCCGCCAATTATATTAGAACAAATTACAAAAAATTTATCAGTATCAATGGCTTTTTTAGAGCCAATTAAAAAATCCCACCAACCTTTTTTATTGGTTATTGGATGAGATGAAGCAACATATTGATCTCCTGTAAGAGCATGACAAATTAGAATGGCGTTTGATTTATTTTCATTTAATTTACCGTAAGTTTGGTAAGCAATGGGAAAATTTTTTATTTCAGATCCATTGACTAATTTCAGTGGTTTGTCTTGTGCTAAAAAAACTATATCACCAATTTCAAATTCTTTGAATTGTGGACCGAAGCTTGACTTAACTTTCATTAAATTAATTATTGTTTATAGGTAATTTACTTTTGCGACAAGTACTGTCATCCTGAGTATCAGCGAAGGATTTAGAAGTTTAAACTCTTCAGCTCAATTTAAATGAGATTGTTAGTTTCAATTAGGATAACACTTTTTGTTATTATTACCTTATTTATTAGTTATACAAATTCCCATTAAAAATTCATCTCATGGAAAATCAACATAATAAATCTGATGACGCTCTATTAATTTTACGTCAGGAAATTGATAAAATTGATAATCAAATTATCAAGCTTTTATCACAAAGAATGGAAGTTGTGAAACAAGTTGGAGAGTTGAAAAAAAATAATAATGAGAAGTTCTTTATTCGAGCTAACCGTGAGGCTGATATGATTAAAGATTTAATTAAGAAAACAGATTCTTCCTTTCCAAAATCGGTCATTGTTAATATTTGGCGCAAAATTATTGCCTCAGCAAATATGACAGAACAAAGTTTGAATATTGTAATACATAATCCAAAAAATATTGCTGATTATCCTTATTTAGTAAAAGATTACTACAATCAAGAAATTCCAATCTCACTTAATGATAGTGTGACAAAAATAGTGCAAGAAATTGAAAGCAATCAAGTTCAAATTGCTGCTTTTGCTTTACCAAAAGGTGAAGTTGATAATAATGATAAATTAGACATAAGTGAAAATTGGTGGATTAATTTAGCCAACAACAAATTAGGAATTAGAGTTTTTGCAAAAATTCCTTTTATTGAAATTGCTGATAAAAAATTAGAAATTTCATGTGATGTAAATCTTGTTTTAGTGGCATCAAAAGAGCCTGAAAAATCTTCTCAAGATAATTCTTTATTATACTTAGAAGTTGCAAAAGACTTTTCAAAAAGTGAAGTTTTGTTAGCTTTGTCAAATGGTGGTTTTGAATCTAAAATTTTGAAATCAGTCAGATTACCACAAATTGATAATGTAGTTTTTTATTTAGTGGAAGTAAGGGGTTTTTATGTTTCTGAAAGCCAAGAAATAAAAGAATTGTCTAAGTCTAAACCACGTCCTTTTGTAAAGGTTTTGGGCAATTACGCAACTCCAATTTTGATTTAAAAAATTTAAATTAAACTTCCGAGTTTGTGTTAAAATTTGTTTAAATAACCCTTCTCAAATTTTTGTTGGCAATTTTATCCACCTTCTTTTTTCAAAGATTGCAGTTTTCGCCTCATTTGAAAAGAAAGTGGGTGCGACGCATGAAGGAAGATTTAAAACAAGCTCTACAAATATTCCAATTCATCTTCAATTCCTGCTAATCTAAAACCTTCAAGTCTTAGTCTGCATGAATCGCATTTTCCACATGAAATAATGTTTTCATTCTCAATAATTGGATCATAGCAACTATGAGTTATTGAGTAATCAACTCCGTTTTTAATTCCTAATTCAATAATTTCTTTTTTTGAAAGCTTAATTAGCGGAGTGTGAATTTTAAATTTTGTTGAATTTTCAACTCCTGCAGCAGTAGCTAAATTTGCTAATTTTTCAAAGGTTTCAATAAATTCAGGTCTACAATCTGGATATCCACTGTAATCAATTGCATTGACTCCAATAAAAATATCAAATGCACCAACAACTTCAGCATAAGCAAGTGCATAAGATAGAAAAATTGTGTTTCTTGCTGGTACGTAAGTTATTGGAATTTTTTTTATGCTAGTTTGGTTAAAATTAGAGCTTTCATTATCTTTAGGAACGTCAATTTCATCAGTCAAAGCTGAACCGCCAAAAGTTCTAAGATCAATTTTTGCAATTTTGTGTTCTTTAACATTTATATTTTTAGAAATTTTCTTGGCAAATTCTAATTCAATTTCATGTCTTTGACCGTATGAAAAGCTTAGAGCGTAGACTTCAAAACCCGAGTTTATTGCAATTTTTGCAACTGTCGTTGAGTCAAGTCCTCCGCTTAGTAAAACGATTGCTTTTTTTATCATGATTTTTTAATGTATTTATTAGTTCTTTTTAATTGTCTTTGAGCGTTGGCAAAAAAAGCAATTAAAGCGTTTTTACTTAATTTTGTGGGTGGTTAGCTCAGTTGGTTAGAGCGTTACGTTGACATCGTAAAGGTCGGAAGTTCGAGTCTTCTACCACCCACCAAAATTTCTATCTATAATTCCGCCAATTAGCTTCTGCTGCGTTTCCACTGCTCAATTTCTAATTTACACAAAGACTTGGTTATAGCGAATTAAAATTTCTATTCGTCAAGCTTCAAAGCAGCTAAAAAGGCACTTTGTGGAATTTCTACATTTCCAATTTCACGCATTTTTTTCTTACCTTTTTTCTGCTTATCTAAAAGTTTTCTTTTTCGCGAAATGTCGCCACCATAACATTTTGCTGTAACGTCTTTACGCATTGCAGAAACTGTTTCTCGTGCCACAATTTTGCCACCAATTGCTGCTTGAATTGCAATTGCAAACATTTGTCTAGGAATTAAATCTTTTAACTTAATACAAATTGCACGTCCTCGGCTTTCTGCTCTTGTTTTGTGAGTTATAAACGACAAAGCGTCAACTGGTTCTGAATTTACCATAATGGTTAATTTTACCAATTGGCTTTCTTCATATCCATCCATTTGCCAGTCAAAGCTTGCATAGCCTCGAGAACAAGATTTTAGACGATCATAAAAATCATAAACAATTTCGTTAAGAGGCAACCTGTAAACAAGCATTGCACGATCTCCAACGTAAGAAAGTTCTTTTTGAATTCCCCTTTTTTGAGTGCATAAATCAAGAACGGCACCCAAATATTCATCAGGCGTCATAATTGTTGCTTTAATCCAAGGCTCTTCCATTGATTCAATCTTCACTGGATCTGGCATTTCAGCAGGTGAGTGAATGTGCAAAACTTTTTCACCATTAATATCTGGATAACGCAAATGTATTTTGTAAATTACGGAGGGAGCTGTAGTAATTAAATCAAGGTCAAATTCACGTTCTAAGCGCTCTTGAATAATTTCCAAATGAAGAAGTCCAAGAAAACCACATCTAAAACCATAACCCAAAGCACTTGATGTTTCTGTCTCATATTCAAAAGAAGCATCATTTAAATGAAGTTTTGCTAAAGCATCACGAAATTTTTCAAATTCTGAAGCATCAATTGGATAAATTCCACAAAACACTACAGGTTGATTTTGTTTAAAACCAGGAAGTGGTGTAGCTGTTTCATTATTATGTAAAACTATAGTATCTCCAACTCTACAATCTTTTACTTGCTTTATTTGAGCATTTATAAATCCAACTTCTCCAGCTTTTAGATCATCACAAAATATTTTCTTAGGAGTAAAAAAACCAACTGAATCAACTTGATAAGTTGCGTTTGTAGCCATCATTTTGATTTTTTGGCCTTTTTTTATCGCACCATTAATTACTCTAACCAAAATAATTACTCCTAAATAAGGGTCATACCAGCTGTCAATTAGTAGAGCTTTAAAGTCATCTTCTAAATTTCCTTTTGGGCAAGGAAGTTTCTTAACAACTGCTTCCAAGGTTTCGTGAATTCCCACGCCAGTTTTGGCAGAAACTAAGATTGCTTCACTGGCATCAATTCCAATAACTTCTTCAATTTGTTTTTTTACCGATTCCGGGTCAGATGCTGGAAGGTCAATTTTATTTAAAACGGGAACAATTTCGTGATTATTATCAATGGCCTGATAAACATTCGCCAAAGTTTGTGCTTCAACACCTTGAGTTGAATCAACAACTAAAATTGAACCTTCGCAAGCTGCCAAACATCTGCTTACTTCATAACCAAAATCAACATGTCCAGGTGTGTCCATCAAATTTAACATATATGTTTCACCATCATCAGCCTTATATTTGAGGCGCACTGTTTGTGCTTTGATTGTAATTCCACGTTCTTTTTCAATATCCATTGAATCAAGAATTTGTGCACTCATTTCACGTTCTTCAATGGCGCCACATTCTTGAATTAAACGATCAGAAAGCGTTGATTTTCCATGGTCAATATGTGCAACAATTGAAAAGTTGCGAATATGAGAGATTGAACTTTGGGACATTTTATTTCGTGATTTTTAGAATTTTGGGTAAAAAAACAGTTTCAAGAAAATAGATTTTCAATAATAGTAAGTAGTTTTATAAAAAAAAATATTTACTTAGTAAAGAAGCAAAGAATATCAAAACAATTTTGCAGTTTTTTCATGTTAAATCCAGTGCGCCATTTAATAATAATATCCTAAGTATGTTTTATTTGTGTTTTAGTATAAGTTTTCTGAATAATTTAAGTTTAGTTTGTTAATAACTTTTGATTCGCGATTTAAATTTCTTAAATTGAATTTAGAAATAGTTCTAACTATGATTCACTTATTGTGTTAAACCAATCAATTTACTTATAGATGTCAAATCACAAGTTACAGCCAGTTAGAGGAACAAAAGACCTTTTTGGAGATGAAATTAAAATTTTTAACCATATTGTTGCAACTGCAAAGAAACGCAGTGAAAGCTTTGGTTTTTCTGAGTTGCAAACTCCAATTTTTGAATTTAGCGAAGTTTTTGAACGCAATTTGGGTGAGGCTTCTGATATTGTCTCCAAAGAAGTTTATAAATTTCCTGATCGTGGTGATAATTTTTTGACTTTGCGTCCTGAATTTACAGCGGCAATTGTTCGCTCTTTCTGTTCTAATGGTGAGTTACAACAAGTTTTACCGCAAAAATTCTTTTCTTACGGTCCAATTTTTCGTTATGATAGGCCACAAAAAGGCAGGCAGCGTCAATTTCACCAAATTAATTTTGAAATTTTTGGAGAAGATAATGTTTTTTGTGATGTTGAAGCAATTTTATTGGCATCAACAATATTAAAAGATTTGGGTGTTTTGGGGAATACAACTTTAGAGATTAATTCTTTGGGTGACATTCAAACTAAAATTAAATATGAAGCTGCTTTGACTGAATATTTTACTAAATTTAAGAATGATTTATCTAATGATAGTAAAATTAGGCTTGAAAAAAATCCTCTGAGGATTCTTGATTCAAAAGATCAGCAAGATATTGATTTACTTGCTGAAGCGCCATCAATTTATGATTTTTTTTCTGAGAATTCAAAAAAACATTTTGATCAAATTTTAAACTTATTGAATAAATTTGATGTAAAATATAGAGTTAACAATCGCCTTGTTAGAGGATTGGATTACTATACCTCAACAGTTTTCGAATTTGTTATGGCATTTGAAGGTGCACAAAATACTGTTCTTGCTGGCGGAAGATATAATAGTTTAGTTGAAAAAATGTCAGGAAAGCAAGTTCCAGCAATTGGCTTTGCAGCTGGTATTGAAAGATTAATGCTTTTGATTAATACTTCATTGGAAAAATCTCGTCCAATTCAAGTAAATTATATTTCAGAAAACGAAAAGCTTTATGCCTTTGAAATTGTTAATAAACTCAGAAACTCAGGATTAATAGTTGATTTTGTATTGGATGGAAATTTCAAAAAACAAATGAAACGCGCTTCTCAAAACAATTCAAGATTTGTTGTTATTATTGGTGAAAGTGAAATGAAAAATGGTGAAGTAATGGTAAAAGATTTTGACAATGCTAAAGAGCAAAAAGTGAAGTCAGAGCTGCTATTGCACTATCTTGAAGGAAAAAATTAAATATTTATGAAATTTATAAGTCAGTTATTTGTCTTTAAAAATTTTGAAAAGAACTTCAACTTCTTCGCACCTTTTTCTTTTACCTGTGCTTTTATTTTTTTAGTTTTAGCGATTCCTGCAATAGTTAATTCACCACTTGATTATCAACAGTCGAATGCTGTTAAAATTATGTATATTCATGTTCCAGCAGCGTGGATGTCACTTTTAGTTTACATGATTTTAGCAATTTTTAATATTTGCGGTTTTATTTTCAAAAATCCTTTCTTTTACTTAATTTCTAAATCAATTGCTTCAATTGGAGCAATGTTCACTTTTGTAACCTTAGCTACTGGAAGTATTTGGGGTAAGCCAATTTGGGGTACTTGGTGGGTTTGGGATGCTCGTCTTACGTCAGTTTTGATTTTGTTTTTTTTGTATCTTGGTTACATAATATTGCTTGATTCATTTGATGACGTCCAGAAAGGTGAAAAGATTGCGGCTATTATTTCAATAATTGGATTTGTGAATATTCCTATAATTAAATTTTCCGTAGAATATTGGAATTCACTTCATCAGCCTGCCAGTATTATTAGAAGTGGTGGAGTTGCAATTGATCCTTCAATGTTAAAACCTTTGCTTTTAACTTTTGGATTTTACTTTTCTTTTTTTGTTTTTCTTTCTTTATTGAAAGTTAAAAGTGAGTTAATGTTTAAAAAATTATTAATAAATCGCTACTAAAATGACTTACGTTGTAACAGATAATTGTGTGCGTTGTAAATATACTGATTGTGTTTCAGTTTGTCCGGTTGATTGTTTTTACGAGGGTGAGAATATGCTGGTAATTGATCCAGATGAGTGCATTGACTGTGGAGTTTGTGTTCCTGAATGTCCGGCAGAAGCAATTTTTCCTGAAACTCCTGATTTAGCAAATTGGGTAGAAATAAATAGAAAATATTCTAAGCAATGGCCAGTTATTACTAAAAGAAAAGATGCGCCAGATGATGCGAAAGATTTCGACGGAATGAAAAACAAATTTGAAAAACTTTTTGATCCTCGTGGATTTAATAATCAGCAAAGAAAGTAAAATATGAATTTTATAAAAAATAAACAAGCTTTAGAAAACTTGAAGAAACCAAAAGCTGTAGTTTTTGACTGGGACAATACATTAGTTGACACTTGGCCTTTAATTCAAACGGCTATTGATGAAACAATGAAAAAAATGGGAAAAGAGCCTTGGGGATTGAAAAAAGTTCGTGATAATGTTCATAAATCAATGCGTGAATCTTTTCCGGAAATTTTTGGAGACGATTGGCAAAAAGCAGGAGAAATTTATAAACAAACTTATCGTTCTCTTCATTTGGAAAAATTATATCTTTTGCCAGGAGCTTTAGAACTGATTGAAAAATTAGAAGAAATGCAAATTACTCAATTTGTAGTAAGTAACAAAATGGGCCCAACTTTGCGTCAAGAAGCTGAGAAAATTGGTTTAGACAAAAAGTTTTTCTCACTAATTGGAGCTGGTGACGCAAAAGCTGATAAGCCAAGTTATTTACCGGTCGAAATGGCTTTAATTGGTAGTGATATAAATCTAAGACAAGATGAAATTTGGTTTGTTGGAGATACAATAGCTGACATTGAATGTGCTTATAACTCAGGCTGCACACCAATTATCTACGGTAATGCTGTTGATAATGAAATTTCAAAAACTATATCGCAAAATTGGATTGAAAATGGTAAAAACAATGAAGGACCTTTGCCTATATATTTTCATCATCACGAATTAATTGAATTGCTAAAGAAATAAAATTCTTACTATTAAGTAAAGCAGCGATGCAACAAGAAAAGCAGTAAGGCAGATATAGATTATTTCAGGAACTGAATAATGCAAAAACTTTGTGTTGTAATTTTGTTCATCAATTCCAACTAAAATTTTAAAGTCGTAGCCTTCTGTTTGTTGATAATAAAATTTGTTTCCTTCTATATTTAGAAATCCTGAGTTATCATTAGAGCCATCTATCGCTTTTTTTATAGTTTGTTCTTGTTTTGCAACATATGAGTCAGAAGTTGAAATAATATAGTTTTCATAGTCCAAAATTGTTATTTTATAGCTGTTTGTAGCAAGAGCTTTTAATTTTTCTTGCAACTTA
>VHBV01000032.1 GCA_016882165.1 Candidatus Pelagibacterales bacterium | reverse complement strand
ATATTTATGCACAACTTTTGCTTTACGTGAAGACTTTAAAAAAATTATGGCAATTTTTTTATTGCATGAAGAATTAAAAAAAGTTGTTGATATTGCAAAGGAAGACATGATCGGCATGATCAGAATCGCTTGGTGGAGAGAAAATTTAGAAGATATTTTCTTACATAATAAAAATAAGGATCACTATTTATTGCGAGCAATCTCAGTTTTCAAAAGTGAAGTTGATTTTACCAAGTTAGAATTGGCTTTTGAAGGTTTTAACCTTGATTTTTCTGAAAATAAAAGTTTTTCAAATAAAGAAGAATTGTATAACTACGTGGTAAAAACATATGGCAGTTTTTTTGAAATAATTTTTGATATTCTACAAATTAAAGAAGCAAAAATAGCAAGAAATTTAGCTTTAATTTCTTTTTACTTTGATTTGCTTAAAAAAATTAAGAAAGAAGATGAGAAAGTTGTGAGGTTTTTTTATCCAAATTTCTTTTCAGAATTGAAAATTGATGCACAATTTTGGCAGAAAAATAATTCTGAAAAGAACTATGATAAAAACTTGTCTGAGATTGTAAAATACATTGTTCAAGAGATTGAAGTTTTGGCTCAAGAAATAAAGATTTTTGAAAAAGAATTGGGCAAAAGAGAAAGAATCATTATGATGCAGAAAGAGTTAATTCTGTTAATTATTCAAAATTTAAAGAAAAATAATTTTGATATTTTTTCGGTTGATTTAGGTGCTAAAAAGTTGCTTATGAAATTGAAGTTTCTTTTATGTTGTTTTGTTTTTTTATCGCGGTCATAAGAATTTCTCAATTAACTTTTATACTGAAAGCAAGTGAAAGATTCGAGCCTTTGAGATAAATCTATTTTCTAAGATCTTTATAACAACAATCAGAATTCAAGTATAAAACGTTTAATTGCCCATAGTATCTATATTCCAATTGGAATTTTAATGTAATTTTTACCATTTTGTTCGGTTTTACCAAATTTTCCGGCCCTTAAATTTATTTGCAATGAAGGATATAAAAGTTTTGGAACTGCTTTACCAATGTCGCGTTTATTTCTTGTTTCAACATAATTTTCTTTTGAAATTTTGTCGTTAATTAAAATATTATTTAACTTTTGTTCGCCAACAGTAACGCAGAAATTTGGCTCAAAGCCAGTTTCTGGATAATCGTGACCAAGAAAAATCTTAGTACTTTCTGGTAAAGATAAAATTCTTTTAATTGAATCATAAAGTATTTCAGCGCTTCCACCGGGAAAGTCAGTTCTTGCTGTTCCCATTTTGGGAGAAAAAATTGTATCGCCAGAAAAAATTGAATCTTCAATTAAATAGCAAGAACAAGCAGGAGTGTGTCCTGGAGTGTGCATAACTTTCACTTTTAAATTTCCAATAGTGAAAATTTCTTCATCTTGGAATAAATAATCAAATTGCGATCCATCAATAGGAGTATCATCAGAGATATTAAAAACTGGAACCCAATAATCTAAAACATTAAGAATTTTTGCACCAATTGCAATTCTGCCCCCTAACTTTTCTTTTAAATAAGAAGCTCCTGTAAGATGATCGGCATGAACATGGGTTTCTAAAATCCACTCCACTTTTAGTGAGTTTTCCTGAACATAACTGATTATTTTTTTGCAAGAGTTGTAAGAAATTTTTCCTGAAGAAAAATCAAAATCTAATACAGAGTCAATAATTGCACAATTATTAGTTTTTTCGTCAACTACGATGTAGGTAAATGTTGCAGTGTCTTTGTCGTAAATGTTGTACTTTCATAGTGATATTATTTGCTCAATAAGGATTAAAATTGAAATTATAATAATAAAATAACCAAAAATTCTTTTGAGATTTTCATTATTAATTAATTTACTTAATCTTATGCCGTAAACCATTCCAATACAAGTAAATGATATAACTGTGCAAAGCAAAAGCCAATCAATATGAGCGTCAGAAAATAAATCACTTTTAAAACCGACGATGGAATTTATAGCAATTATGGTTAGCGAAGTGCCAATAGTTTTTTTATATCTATTTTTAGAAATTTTGTTAAAGCTGGAACAATCAAAAAACCGCCTCCAGCGCCAACTAGTCCTGTTAGTAATCCAATTGCAGAACTTATATAGATTATTTTTCTTTTTGAAACTTGAATAAGTTTTGGGGAAGCTTCTTCTAGTTCACTTTTTAGCATTAAAAATCCCGCGACTAACATCAGAAAGGCAAAGAAAATCATTAACAAAGAGTTTTTGTTAATATACAGTATTTTTTCTGGTAAATTGGGAATTATTAATGTTCGAGTAATAAAAACTGTAATTACGGAAGGAATTGCAAAAAAGAATGCGGTTTTTAAGTCAGATAGTTTTTTTGTAATAAGAAATTGCGCCAATTAAAGCAGTTAAGCCAACTAATATTAGAGAATAAGTTGAAGCTTGCAGTGGTTCTAAATTAAAAAAATAGACTAGAATGGGCATTGTTAGTATTGATCCTCCAGCACCAACCAAACCTAAAGTTAAACCCATTAATGAACATAGTATATAGCCTAGATAAAGTGTCATTTGATAAAACAAGAGTTTGTTTTGCTGCCTTTATTCCAAGGCATTTTGCTCAGTAAAATTGCTAATCCGCACCAACCAGTAATTCCTGCAAAACATAGTCCTGCACCAAAAAAAGCTGGTAAAATGAAAAATAGTGAATTTACAAAATATCCAAGTAAAGAACCACTAAGCACAACAATTCCAATTGTTAATTGAGTTTGACGATCAAGGGGTAAGAAGAATTTTTTTGAAGTTTGCGTTTGATTGTTGTTGTTTATCCAAGATAAAATTCCACCTTCAAGATTGTAAACTTCTAAGTTTGGATCTTCTGATAAAATCTTACTACATGCAGCAAAACTTCTTTTGCCAGAATGACAATGGATTACTAATTTTTTAGTTCCTAAATTTGGTAAAGATTTTTTAGAAATTTGTGCAAGAGGTATAAGATAAGATCCTTCAATTTTTCGAGCTTCATTTTCTGCGGGTTCTCTAACATCAATCAAAATAGCTTCGTCTGAATTAAGCCAATTCTTTAAAGTTTCGCAATTTATATTTTTTATGGTCATGGTTTTTTGGTAAAAATTAATATATTAGAATATTCTAATATATTAAAATGTTAAAACTTATTTGCAATAGATTAAATAAAGAGTGGATAAAATTGCCTCAACTTCTTTGCTTTCAATTCGATAAAAAACTTCTTGGCCAATTTTATTCGTTTCAACTAAATTTAAAGCACGCATTTTTGCTAAATGTTGAGAAAGTGCCGATTGTGATAAACCTATAATTTTACATAATTCATTTACAGTTTTTTCTTCTTTAATTAAGTTGCACAAAATTAACAACCTTTTTGAATTTGCTAAAATTTTCAGCATTGCTTCAGCTTTCTTCGAGTTTTTCTTCATATTATCGAGATCTGAAATCTTGTTTTTTGTTTTTTTCATAACTTGAGATATATATTAGGTCTTTCTAAACTTTAGTTTTGTAGAGATGAAAATTAATTTAGATTTTAACAAGTGTTATACTGAGAAAACCAAAGTATCTCAAGATGCAGCCTCTGAGTAAAAATTCCTGATACCTTTTGCTTTACTCAGCATCACACTTGTTGTTATGGTATAATTGCCTTAATTTATTATTCTTAAACTAAGGCTTTGAAGAGTTTGTAAATCTAAAAATTATCCTAAAAATAATGCTACTAACAACTCCTCCAAAAATCATTAAGCATCCCAACCAAATTAAGTAAATGAAAGGTTTGGTGTAAATTCTTAGTGCATAAAAATTACTTTCATCTTTTTGTCCCAAAGCTAGGTAAAGGTCACCAAAAAATCCATTCTTAATTGAAGCTTCGTTAGTTGTTTGATCTGAAATTGGATAATAGCGCAATTGTGGTTTTAAAGTAGCATAAAACTTATTGTTTTTAGTAATCTCAAAATTTCCTTCACGAGCAATAAAGTTGGAGCCTTTAATATAATCAATTTTAACAAACTTAATTTCGTAATTTGAGATTTTTACGCTTTCATTTTCTTTTATATTTACTTCCTTTGTCAGGCCAAAAGATGAAGTTAAAATGATACCAATAATAACCAAAGAAAATCCTAAATGTGCCATAGAAATAGGAATATTATTTAGAAATTCTTTGGTTGAAATTTTAGAAAGAAGAGATGTTTTTTTGATGCCGAGAAAAATCTTTGATAAAAAGAAAATGCTAAAGAAAGATACTAAAATTGCCAAAAATAAGATTATTAAATGCAATAAATGAGCTGATTTATTGTAATTAAAAGTTAAGCAAGTTGTGGCTGTCGCAAAAAACAAAATAATAAAGTTTATTTTATTAACTATTTTGGACAAGTTGGTTTTTTGTTGATAGTGCAGATGGTAAGAAATTGCTAAAAACAACAAAAATGGAATTATCAAAATGCTAAATAGTTTGTTGTAATAGTTTGGTCCAATTGAAATAAATTGATTAAAAATACTTTGTGAGAAAAGTGGATAAAGAGTTCCTAAAACAACTATAAAAAGAGATAAAATCAAAAAGTAATTATTGAGTAAAATAGCTCCAATTTTAGAAGAGGCGGCAAATTTTAATTCTTCGCTTTTTAGCTTTGGAAATTGATTGCAGAAAATTAACATTCCTAAACCACCAATCAAAGTTATTAAGGCAATTACAAAAAATCCACGTTGAGCATCAATTGCAAAAGAATGAACGGAAGTCAAAATTCCAGAGCGTACCAAGAAAATTCCTAATAGACATAAAATAAAGCTTAAAATAGCTAAGAAAGAGGTCCAAATTTTGAAAGTTTCTTTTTTTTCTAAAGTCTTTAAACAGTGTATTAATGCTGTTGCCGCAATCCAAGGCATTAAAGATATATTTTCAACTGGATCCCAAAACCAATAGCCACCCCAACCAAGTTCTCTATAGGCCCACCAAGATCCAAGGCCAATTCCTAAGGTCAAAAATGCATAAGAAAAAGCTAGCCAATTTTTCATTCGGGCAGCAAAATTTTTATCAATTTTTGTTGTTATGAGGCCAGCAATAACAAAGGAAAATACTAAAGAAAATCCAATATATCCAGTGTAAAGCATTGGGGGATGTAAAGCAAGACCAATATCTTGTAAGATTGGATTTAGTCCAAGACCATTTTTTGGTGCTGGAAAAATACGTGCGAAAGGATTGGAAGAAAAAGCAGTAAAAGCTGCAAAAGATGATATTATAAGAGATTGAGAAGAAATTATAATTGTTTTTTCTTTATCATCTGTCTTACTTAAAATTGCAAAAGCAAAAGTGTAGAGTGCTAAAATTGTAATTAACAAAAGCATGGAGCCTTCATGATTACCCCAAGAGCCTGAAATTTTGTAAATTAAAGGCTTTAGTTGATGAGAGTTCTGATAAACATTTGATACTGAGTAGTCAGAAATTACAAAAGAATAAATTAAAGAAAATTGTGATAAAAGAGCGCAAATTAACAAAATAGAAGACAAAGCAACTGAAATATTCTTTAATTCTTGAATTTTGATTGGTAACTTCCTTTTTAAGGAAAAAAAGTTAAAGCAGGGTAAAAATACACCTACTGAGAAAACCATTAATAGAAATGCGAAACCAAAAGTTGGAGCCATTTTTTACCAATTAACTATAAATTTTGAGAAATAAATTTTTTCACCTTATCAAGATTGTTTTCAATTACGCTGAATTTTTCTTCTGCTTTGAATAAATCTTTTAGAAAAAAGGGTAAATTAGGTTTTTGATCGCAAGATTCAATCACCGCATCTGGAAATTTTGCCGGATGGGCGGTTGCAAGAGTAACGACAATTTCATTTTTGTAATAATTTTCACGGATAAATTTATTGCTCGCAGCAACTCCTATTGCGCTGTGAGGGTCAAGAATTTCTCCGGTTTTAGCGAAAATTTCTGCTATTTTTTCTTTTGTTTCAAGATCATCAAATCTATATGAATCAAAGTCTTTTCTAATTTGTTTTAAAATTTCCATCTCAACTTTTAATGCGCCAGTTTTTTCAAAATTTTGCATTAATTCAGGCATTTTTTTTTCGGTTTTTTGCTCTTTGTGAATATCAAAAAGCAATCTTTCAAAGTTGCTCGAAACTTGAATATTCATACTTGGAGAAATAGTGTCTTGTAGGCTTGATCGACTATAATCGTTATTTTGCATAAAACGATACAAAATATCGTTTGAGTTGGTTGCAACAATCAATTTATTTATGTTAAGACCCATTCTTTTTGCCAAAAATCCAGCATATATATCACCAAAGTTTCCGGTTGGAACAGAAAAAGAAACAGCATTTTCTTCGCTTACTCCAAGTCGTAAAGCTGCATAAAAGTAGTAAACGACTTGCGCCATAATTCGGGCAAAATTTATTGAATTTACAGCTACCATTCTTTTGCCATTTAAAAAACTTTGGTTACCAAACATTTGTTTCACCATTGATTGGCAATCATCAAAATTTCCTTCTAAAGCAATATTAAAAACGTTGTCAGCAATTACAGAAGTCATTTGTTTTCTTTGAACTTCCGAAACCTTATTATATGGATGCAGAATAAAAATTTGTGCATTCTTACAAGATTTGCAACCTTGAATTGCTGCAGAACCAGTGTCGCCAGAAGTTGCTCCAATTATAACAATTTTCTCATTATTTTTGCTTAAAAAATAATCAAGTAGGTTCCCAAGAAATTGAAGTGCAAAGTCTTTAAAAGCTAATGTTGGTCCATGAAAGAGTTCTAATAAAAACTCGTTAGAGCTTAATTGCTTTAGCGGAGCAATTGATTGGTGAGAGAAGTTTTTGTAAGATTTAGCAATAATTTTTTTATAAGTTTCTTCGTTTATTTCATCGCCGATAAAATATTTAGTTACTTCAAAAAATAAGTTTTCATAGCTTAGCCTTTTTAAATGTGAAAGTTGGCCTGAATCGAATTTTGGTAAAAACTCTGGCACGTAAAGTCCACCGTCATTTGCCAATCCTTGAAGTACAACTTCTTCAAATGAAAGTGTTGGCGCACCAAGTCTTGTTGAAATATATTTCATAAATTTTTATGACCTATTTTGAAGGTTTGAAACTTTTAATTAATTAAAGGTTTGATTTTTTTAGTCTTTTAAAATTAAGTTATCTTCGAATAGAAATTAAGTCAAATCTTTGAGCCAAAATTTAACCAAAAAAATGTTTAAATCAGTTATTAAAAAACTAAAACAAAATCCTGACTATCTTTACCGCAGCAGCGTTGGGATTATGCTAATTAATAACGAAAAGAAAATTTTCGTTGGCAAAAGAATTGATAATAATTCCTATGCTTGGCAAATGCCACAAGGTGGAATTGATGCCGGAGAAGATGAAGATATTGCTGTTTTTAGAGAATTGAGAGAAGAAACTGGTATTTCACAAGAATTAGTTTCAATAATTAAAAAAAGTGATCGTTACTATTATTACAACTTGCCATATAAATTGCAGAAAAAGTTTTGGGGCGGCAAGTATTTGGGACAAAAACAAAGATGGTATTTATTGAAATTTAGTGGTGATGAAAAGTCGATTAATATCAATACAGAAGATCCAGAGTTTTCGGAATGGAAATGGGCTTCAATACATGATATAACTCATGAAATAGTTTCTTTTAAAAAGCAGTTATATGAAGATGTTATTAAAGAATTTGAGGATTTTATTAAATAGCGATGGAAATTAATTTTTATCAATGTGACGAACAAATCTCACGTTCAATTGCTCCGCTAATGCTGAAAGTAATTGAAGAAAAGAAAAAAGTACTGATTTTGGTGTCAAATCAATCACAAATGAAAGAAATTGATGATGTTTTGTGGAGTTATGGCAAAAATAAATTTATTCCACACATTACTGTTTATGACAAAGATTTTGATTTCAAAAGACAGCCAATCGTAATTTCCGACAAAGAAGAAAATGCTAATGATGCTGAGTACTTAGTTTTAATCAAAGACGTCTCAGAAAATTTCTTGTCAAATTTCTCGCGAATTTTTTACTTCTACGACCAGCTAAATATTGACGAAGCAAAAGTTTTAATGCCAAAATATAAAAAAGTAGCTGCTAAATTTGAAGCTTTCAAAAAGCAAGATGGCAAATGGATTAAAGGTGTTTAGCAACTTTAATCCTACAAAAAAAAGCTATTTACTTATAAAAACCATTTGAATTTTCTTCTCTGCCAAATTTGACTTATCTGTAACCTTTAGATTGACTAAAATTCTATCTTCTTCGTTTTCGTCTAAGAAATTTTTTGGTAAAATTACATAAATTTTAAAAGTTTTTAAAGAATCTGCGCTAACTGGAAGATTTTCCAGGTTAACATCTTCGTAAGATTGCATTTTAATTATAGCTTCTTGTGGAGATTCAATATTTAAAGAGAACGTTTTATTATCATGAGTTTTATTCATTATTTTAATAGAGTAGCCATTTCTAATTGAACCATCAGAAAGGGTCACAAAAATTGGGTTGCGGTCAGGTATTGCATCAATTTCTAACAAAGATTTTGTTGATAGTTTAAATGCTAAAAGACCACAAGTTACAATTAGAATGAGTGAATAATAAAAAGTTCTTAATCGGAAAGCTTTGAATTTATTTTGAGGAATTGGTTGAGTTAAATGTTTTTCTGTATCATAGCGAATTAAACCTTTGGGACGATTTATTTTTTCCATTATATTGTCGCAAGCATCAATACAAAGTCCGCAAGCAATACATTCCATTTGCAAACCTTTTCTGATATCAATTCCAGTTGGACACACAACTACGCATTGTTTGCAATCTATACAATCTCCACGATTTTCGAATGAATCACCTTGTTTGTGTTTTCCTCTTGGTTCTCCTCTCTTTTCATCGTAAGATATAACTAAAGTATTTTCATCAAACATTGCAGATTGAAAACGAGAGTAAGGACACATGTAAGTACATACATGTTCACGAGCAAAACCGGCCATTACATATGTCATGGCTCCAACTCCTAAAATCCAGCCAAAAACTGTAATATTGGAATATAAAGAAAGGAAATTTTTTGACAAAATAATAGCATCATTAAAGTAACAAACAAATCCAAAACCGGTGGCAAAGCTTACTAAAATCCAGCTTATATGAGTAAGTGATTTTCTGTAAATTTTTTTAAAAGAATTTTTTCGATCAAGTATAATTCGTTCATTTCGATCACCTTGAAAAAATCTTTCTAAAGCAATAAAAATGTCGGTCCATACTGTTTGAAAGCAAGCGTATCCGCACCAAACTCGACCAAAAAGAGAGGTGATGAAAAATAGCATAATTGCGGCAATAATTAAAATTCCTGCCAAATAAAAAACTTCCTGAGGCCAAATTTCAATTGTGAAAAAATAGGCTTTGCTATTTGGTAAATCGATTAATATTGCTTGGTTTGGCGCTCCATTTCCTCTTTCAAAACGTATAAAAGGCGACAGAAAAAAAATTGTTAAAAATACGAAATTCAGAATAGATTTTATATTTCTGATTTTTCCTTTAACTTTCTGAGGATATAATCTTTTTTTAGCTTCAAATAATTGCATGATTTTTGGAAAAAATGTTTATGCTTGGAATGTTTCCTAATTTATTTTGAGTTTTTTAAAATTATATACCAAATAAACTATTTATGGTGCAAAATAACAAAATTATTTTTTGTTGAAAATTTGTAAAAAAATGAAAGTTACATTATCAAATAAATTGATGCTCTTTATAACTTAAAAATTCAGATTTTTCTTACAGATAAGTTTTTACTCTCTTTAAAACAGGTAAAAAATCATTAATTCATACAAATTCTTTAAAGTAGATGAATAAAATTGCCATTAAGATGCTAATAGGTGATAAAGCTAAATATCTTGGTTTGATATTTGGCATCACTTTTGCTACGTTGTTAATGTCGCAACAGATGTCTTTATTTATCGGTATTATGGATCGTACTTTTGCTACAATAAGCGAAACTTCTGAAGCTGATATTTGGGTGATGGATAAGAAGGTACAATATATAGATGGAATAGAATCTTTACCAGATATTTCCTTATCTCAAGTTAGGGGAGTTGAGGGAGTGAAATGGGCGGTTCCTTTTCTAAAAAGCCAAGTAATGGTAAAAGTTGATGGTAATCTTGAAACTGTTACTTTGCTAGGTGTTGATGACTCAACATTAATTGGTGCGCCACAAAAAATGTCACTTGGCAAAATAGAAGACATAAACAGACCAAATGCTATTATTGTCGATAATTTAGGTTACGAGTATTTGTGGCCAAAACAAGAACAGAAAACTGAAATTGAATTTGAAGGTAATGATCGTCGAATGGTTTTGGTTGGAATTTGTGATTCCACCCCAAATTTTGCCTCTCCAGTTTTGATGTATACTCGTTATAGTGAGGCCGTAAAATATACAGGACAAGCTCGCAATAAAATGTCATTTGTTATTGCAAAAGCATCTGAAGGTTATGATGCAAAGGAAGTGGCGCGCAGAATTGAAAAGGAAACAAACCTGAAGGCTTTAACTTGGAAAGAATTTAGTGATGCAACTTATAACTACTACATCACACATACGGGAATTGCTATTAACTTTGGTGTAACAGTTTTACTGGGCTTTATAATTGGAGCTGTCATTTCAGGTCAAACTTTCTATATTTTTGTAGTGGAAAATTTAAAACAATTTGCAGCGCTTAAGGCAATTGGAGTAACTAATAAAAAAATTATGCAAATGGTTCTAGTTCAGGCGGCA
>VHBV01000031.1 GCA_016882165.1 Candidatus Pelagibacterales bacterium | reverse complement strand
TAAGGCCTATAATTAATAAAAATACGAAAATTAGTGAGAAATTCTGATAAACTTTCTCAGATTCGTAGTATTTGGCCAAAATTGTAGGAATTGTAAAAGCAAGTATCATACCAAGAATTCCAAAAAATTCTTTGAATGAATTTAAAATTACCCTTTCTTGATCGTTTTTTGAGTTAATAGCAATTATTGACTCAAAATTTATGAAGATAAAATTAAAACAAAAATAAGTTGCGCTTAAAGTGACAATAAACCATAGAATGGCAAGATTTTGGCTAATATTCTGAGGTGGATTAAAAACAAAATAAAAGAAAAGACATAAAAATATCCCGGAAATGGAAATAGTAATTTTGCGGCTGATATTTTTTTGCGATAAGTTATCAGAAAGTTTTCCAATAAAAGGATCTTGAATTGAGTCAATAAAACGCACGATAGCAAGAACTAAACCAATAACAATAAGACTTATGCCAAACTTACGGGCATAAAAGTCGCTGATATTTACGTAAATTGGAATTCCTACAAAGGATAAAGACAGGGCTAAGAATGTAAGAAATATATTTCGCATTTTTTAATTTCTGATAAATTAGTTCTGTATCTTTTTTTTGAGTATTAGTAATGTAGAAAATAAATTATTTATTTTGCAAATTTAATAAATTTAAAAATGAATTCCAAAAATTCTTTGGTTTTATTTGATTGTGATCTGAGAATCAAAGATAATCCAGCTTTATTTAATGCCTGTAAAAATCATCAACAAGTTGCTTTGCTTTATGTGCTTGATGAAAAAAATAAACGTCCTTTAGGTGGTGCAAGTAAGTGGTTTTTACACCATATTTTACAAAGTTTTGCAGATTTATTGCAGCGAAAACTAAACCTAAAATTGGTTTGCAAAAAAGGCGATGTTTTAAAAATTTTAGAAGAGATTTCGGAAAAAAACTCCATTGATGAAATTTATTTAAACTCTTCTTTTGAACCATATAACGTCCAGTTAAATGAAAAAATAAAAATTTTCGCTGAAAAGAAATCAATAATATTTAATATTTTCGATGCTCAGACTATTTTCAACCCAAATCAAATAAAGAACGGAAGCGGTACTTATTTTAAGGTTTTTACACCTTTTTGGAAAGAGTGCCTTAAGAATTCAGATAAAATTTCAGAATCTTTGCCAGAGCCAAGTTTTGACAATCTTAACTACGATTTAAAAATTGAATCTGATAATCTTGATTTATTGCCAAAGATAAACTGGGCTGATGGTTTTAAGGGTTTGTGGCAATTTGATTATGATAAAATAATTGATAATTTTAACAACTTTATCAGCAAAAAAGTTACTAATTATAAAGAAAGCAGAAACTTTCCAGCCCTTGATTCTACTTCAAAAATATCACCTTATTTGCATTTTGGCGTTATCTCCTCAAAGTTACTATTTTTAGATTTGATAAAAAGAGAAAGAAGTGATGGGTTAACGCATTTTATTTCTGAAGTTGGTTGGCGTGAGTTTTCTCATCATTTACTTTTTCATTTTCCACAGTTTCCAGAAAAAAATTTTCGTCCTGAATTTGATAATTTTCCATGGCAAGAAAATAAAGTAGCATTAAAAAAGTGGCAAAAAGGTCAAACTGGTTTTCCTATAATTGATGCTGGTATGAGAGAACTCTGGTCTACTGGTTTTATGCATAACAGAGTTCGAATGATTGTAGCATCTTTTTTAATTAAAGATCTTTTAATTGATTGGCGTGAAGGTGAAAAATGGTTTTGGGATTGTTTAGTTGATGCAAATTTAGCAAATAATACTGCAAGTTGGCAATGGGTTGCTGGAAGTGGAGCTGATGCTGCGCCGTATTTTAGAATTTTTAACCCTTCATTGCAGTCAGAGAAGTTTGATGCTGAAGGAGCTTATATAAGAAAGTGGGTTCCAGAAATTTCTAAATTGCCAAATAAATTTTTGCACAGTCCTTGGTTGGCAGATCGCAAAACTCTTGAATATTATGGAGTTGAACTTGGAAAAACTTACCCGCAACCAATGCTTAGCCATGATGCCGCAAGAGATATGGCTTTGGCTATATTTAAAACTTTGAAAAACTAACAATGAAACAAAATTTGGTGCTTGAAAAGGAAGTTATTGATTTTTTTAATCAACTTAAAAGCACAAATACTGATTATGATTTTGCCGCAGCAGTCGAGAAAAACCCAAGTATTGTTGATGCTGTGGATAATAATGGTAATAATGTTTTGCATTATGTTGTTTTGGGAGGTAAAAGCCTCAGGTTAGCGATGTTATTATGCGCAAAAGGTGCTGATATTGATAAAGCAAATATTATTGTAAATACACCTCTTCATCTCTCTGTTATGAATCAAAGAAATGAGATGATTGCTTTTTTTTGCTCAAGAAACAAAAAATATAAATGCTGTCAATAGTGAAAGGAAAACTGCTTTAGGTTGCGCTTTAGAATTTAAGAAAGGTAATAGATGTTGTTGAATATCTTGTGGGTCTTGGAGCTAAGTACAAAAATCCAAAACCAAAAACTATTGCAAGAAAGTCAAATTAACATTTTGCAACTAAAGTCAATGTTTCTTCTAAAGACAGCGTAAATGAAATTTAGTATAAAAGTTAGTTAGATTTAAGTTAATTTTTATAGCAACATAAAAGTCCATAAAGACTTGATAAGTGTGGAATAGAAATATTTTTTTGCTTTGCAAAACGAATGGCATTACCTAATATTGCTTCTATTTCCATTTCTCTTTTTGCTTCAAAATCAAGTAGCATACTTGTTTTGTAAGGTTTCATTTCTTTTGTATCTGCAATATTTTTCTCAACTATTTCTTCTTCCAGTTTACAATCGTCAGCTTTTGCTAAAGTACAAACTTCGTGCATTACATTTCTGACTAAATCTTCAGTTGCCGAATTTTTAAGAATTTCTTCAGTATTTTTTGATCCAGATAAAACTGAAATGGGATTAAAAGCTGCATTCCAAACCAGCTTTTTCCACCTTTGTTTCAAAATACTATTACTAGTTTCGCATGGAACCTGTGACTTTTGCCATAAATTTGCCAATAATTCTGTTTTTGTAGAAATGGAATTTGGATAATTGCCAATAACTAAACGTCCATAATCTTGATGGTGAATGTATCCAGGTTTGACTCTACTTACACATATGAAAGCTAAAGCACTGATTATTTCATTTTCTGGAAAAGAATCTGCAACTTTCTTTTCAATGTGGATACCATTTTGCAATAAAACAATAGCTGATTTTTTTCTTAAATTAGTTTTTAGCAAATCTGTTGTCAGATTAGGATCTAGTACTTTTGTTGCAATTATGATAAAATCGGCATCATCTTTATAAGATTGGAAATCTCTTAAAACTTGATTAGGTAGAAATTTATACTCTGGTTGTTCCCAGTGACTTTTAATTGTAAAACCGTGATTTTTTACATAATCATAGTCAGATCTACAAATTACACTAACTTCTGCTCCACTTTGTGATAGTTTTGAGCCGTAAAATGCGCCAATTGCTCCAGCTCCAACAATTAAAATTTTAGGATTATTATTCATTTTAGAGACAGAATTATTGCCAACCAATAACTGAGTAACCTTTTCTTGCTAAACAATTAGTAATATATCTTTGTTTGATTTGATCTGGAGTAATTTTTCCTTCACCAGCCACTCCCAGTGCTCCGCTTGCTGCTCCAACTCCAGCTCCAACTGCAAGTCCAGTTAAAAGAGATTTTGTATTATTGCCAAAAATAAATCCAAAAATTCCACCTATAACAGCTCCAGTAATTCCTTGTCGAGCAGCTTCTTTAGCAGCTCTTTGTGCTTTATATTGTTTTAGATATTGTTCAGCTTGATTGGTACATGATTTTATATCTTCTTCTGCTTCAATCTGTCCTGTTTGTAGGTACTTTTCGTTTTGGTCTAAAATAGGTTGGTAAGAGCAAGATATTAATGAAGAGCAGATAAGTATTAGGATAAGATTTTTGCAGATGTTTTTCATTTTATAACTTACTGTTTTTGTGAAGTTTGGCGCAATTTTTAATTGCGCCAAAGCTTTTAAGTTATGAGAAGATTTCTTCTAATAAATAATGAATTTTAACTATTTTCTTCCAGAAAAAATTGATAATACTGAAGAAATTATTGAAGGTTTTTTATTGTTGAAATCTCTATTTCCTCCATTTTTTCTTCTATCGCGATTATTCTTTTTAAATTTATTATCAAACTTACGACGGTTTTTATTAAATCCATCATTTTGATTGTCTGATTCTCTAGAACTATCAGAATATTGATCAAAGTAACTTTTTTCTAAACCAAGTTGATTTACTTTTCCAGTTACAATTTCCATTTCAATTTCTCTTCTTTCTTCATCAGATAGAGTTTTTCTTTTCTTAATAGTAAAACCGCTGCTTCCAACGTCATCAGATGGATGCATGAAAACATGGATTTTATAATTTTGTTCAGTTGAAATAATTTCGTTCTTCTTATAGTTCATCAAATAAGCAATAACTTCATTTGAGGTATAGATGTAAATAACTCCAACTTGATTATCAGCACAGGCATGACGAATAGCTCTTAAGATGCTGACCGCCAATATTTCAACTGAACGAACATAACCTGTACCATTACAATGTTTGCAAGGTTCTGTGATTGTTTCAAAAAAGCTTGCTCCAAGTCTTTGACGAGACATTTCAAGAAGTCCAAAAACACTTATTCTGCCAAGCTGTATTCTTGCTCGGTCGTTTTGTAACTCATCACGTAGTGCTCTTTCTATGTTGCGGCGGTGTTTTTGATCGTACATATCAATAAAATCAATAACTACAAGGCCTGCAAGGTCTCTAAGACGTAATTGACGAGCAATTTCTTTTACTGCTTCCATATTTGTATTGAAAGCGGTTTCTTCCACACCACTTTCTTTTGTCGCTCGTCCTGAGTTGACGTCTATTGCAACTAAAGCTTCAGTATGGTCAATTACAATTGAACCGCCAGAAGGGAGATAAATTTGTTTTTCGTAGAGTGAAGAAATTTGTTGTTCAACACGATATTTATTGAAAATTGGAACTCTTTCTTCGTGAAGTTTTATATTGTTTCCACCATTTGGCATGGTCAGTTTCACAAAGTTTAGAACAGTATCAAAAGCTTTATCGCCTTCAACAACAACTTCAATCACTTGTTCATTATAAACATCGCGTATACATCTTCTTATAACATCATCTTCAGCATGTATGAATGCAGGAGCTTTTGATGTTTTTGAAGCTTCTTTAATACTTTCCCATAATCTTGAAAGATATTCATAGTCTCTTTTTATATCTTCTGGTTTTTTCCCAACTCCAGCAGTTCTAACAATCACTGATCTATCTTCAGGAACACTAAGTTCGCTTAGAATTGACTTTAAAATTTTGCGATCACGGAAGTTATCAACTTTTTTAGAAACTCCACCTTTGTTTGGAGTGTTTGACATTAATACGCAATATTTACCAGCCAAAGAAATATAAGTGGTCATTGAAGCACCTTTATTCCCACGTTCTTCTTTTGTAACTTGTACTAAGACTAGTTGTCCAGGTTTTATAACATCTTGAATGTGGTAACGTCTGTAGATGTTGTGAATGTTACCAGAGTAGTTCTCAGTTTCATCTTCAACTGAATAAGATCCAGTTGTGAAAGATTCGTTTGCATCGTCTCCTTCATCTTGACGGTTTTGTTTTTCATTTGAGCGAGGCTGACGATCACTTTGATTTGAGTTATGTGAACGATTACGATCATAGTTTGATGAGTAACCATCTTCATCATCGTTTTGTTTTTGCTGAGTACTTTCTTTATTTAAGTCGCGTAATTTTTGTTTTTCGCTTTCCGAAAGTTGATAATAGTCAGGGTGAATATCGGCAAAAGGTAAAAATCCGTGGCGATTACCATCATAATCAACGAAGGCAGCTTGAAGAGATGCTTCAACTCTGGTTACTTTAGCAAGGTAAATATTGCCTTTGATTTGTTTTATTGCTATTGCTTCACGATCGAAATCTTGCAATATTCCGTCATCTAGAACTGCAACTCTCGTTTCTTCGCGATGAGCTGCATCAATTAAAATTGTTTTGTTTGTCATGTAATTCCCAAATAAATTCGTTAAGGGAACAATTACTGGCTTTAAAGCTTTTATGAATTAACCATCTTGTTTAAATTTCATAATTTTTTTGCTTAAAATTTTAGAAGTAATTGTTCAAAAAATTGTTTTCTAACCTTCTTTTAAAAAGTCGGCAAGACTTTATAAGTCTTTTTTCATTGAACTTTCTGAAGTTCGAATCATCACTTAAAGTAAGTTATGATAAATTAAAAAATTTAACTTAATTAAGCTAGTTTTTTATTTGTTTTTACCAAATTTTTATCAATCCAATCAAAATAATCTTTTGAGCCATTCGCAATTTTTAAACAAATAATTTGAGGAATTTTATAAGGGTGATTCTGCAGAATTATTGTTTCAATTTTTGAGTATAGTTTTTTTTCTGTTTTTAAATTTAGCAATATTTCAGAATCATTAGTAATTTTCTCTTCCCAAAGATAGCAACTTTGAATTTTTTGAAATTGAGCACATGCAATTAATTTTTCTTGTAATAAAAATTTTACTAGCTTTTTTGCCGTGGTCAAACTTGGATAAGTTGTCTTAATTATTATAAATTCACTCATAAAATTAAAAAATGGTTAAACTTTTTGCTCATCGTGGTTTGGCTAAAACAAAAGATCAACAAAATACAATTGAAAGTCTTAAAAATGCTTTTGAAGAAAAATTCAAAGCAGTTGAATTTGATATTTGGTTTTTTGAAGAAAAATTAGTTTTAAAACATGATTTACCAAAAAAATCAGAAATTAAAAAACTACCAATTCTCAAAGATTATCTTATTTATGGTAACAAATTGCAATATTGGCTAGATTTCAAGAATTTAGACGAAGAAAATTGCTTTGAAGCATTAAAGTTAGCCAAAAAAGAAATAGATGAAGCTGAAATTAACTTGGAGAATATTTATTTTGCTCCATTTATTACTAATTATTACTTAGCGGAAAAAGTATTTTTAGTAATAAAAAAGATTTTTGGATCTCAAGTTAATTTAGTTGCGGTTTGTGAAGAGTTGAAAAATGATGAGGATGAAGATCTTTTAGAAGGATTTTTGATTAAAAATAAAATTAAATTTCTTTCTATTTTTCATAAGTTGATAACGAAAAATTTATCCAAAAAGTTTAATGGTATAAGTTTTTTTGCTTGGACAGTTAACGACATATCAAGAATAAAAGAGCTTCAAGAAATAGGGGTTGTCAATTTTGCAACTGATAATATTACACCAGAAATTTATGACCAAAACATCTGATTATATTGGACACAGACAAAGAGTTAGAGATAAGTTTTTATCATCTTTAGGTAAAGAGTTGCATGATTATGAGTTGCTGGAAATTTTGCTTTTTGCGGCAAATGCCAGACAAGATACTAAACCTTTGGCTAAAAGATTAGTTGCTAAATTTGGTGATATTTCTGGAGTTGTAAATGCCGATGTTAATTTGTTGAAAGAGGTTGAAGGAGTTGGCGATGGTGCAATTACTGCAATTAAAATTATCGCTGAAATTATTAATCGTGTTTTAAAAAACTTGGCAAAACAAAAAACAGTTTTAAACAACTGGCAGGCTGTTTTAGATTATGCATATGCGTCATTAAAAGACTTGAATTACGAAGTTTTTAGAGTTTTATTTTTAGATAAAAAATATCAATTAATTGAAGATGAATTGCTGGGAATTGGTGAAAATGATTATGTTTTGGTAAGTGCTAAGATGATTGCAAAGAAAGCTTTGTTATTGAATTCTGCTTCTATTATTTTGATGCATAATCATCCAACTTCTGAACTAAAACCATCAAATGCTGATATTAAAACAACTAATGAAATTATTAACGCATTAAAAAACTTAGAAATTAAAATCTTAGATCATTTAATAATTGGATCATCAGGTTATTTTAGTTTTAAGGAAGAAGGTTTGATAGGTTAGTGAAGTTTTTAACTTTTTTCAAAAAATATCTCTGCAAGACTTTCTATAAAAAATAAAATTCTACTGACTCTAATTAATTGCTGGAATCGTGAAAGAATGTTTGGCAATTCAGTTTCTCATTAACTTTCATGACTTTCCGTTAAGTAACAAAAAAATTTGTTTGGAATAGTTTTTTAACAAAGTTTTTTTACATCATCTTGTAAAAATTGCAAAACTTTTTCCCCAATATCTTTTTTAAATTTTATAACATTTTTTCCAACTCTCAATTCATCAACTGGTAGAACAAGAAAGGAAGTATTGGTTAAGAAAATTTCATCAGCGTTTTTTAGCGTGGAGATTTTTGCTGATAGTTTTTTGATTTTTAAATTTTTATTTTTCAAAAGCTTTTCTCTTATCGTGCCAAGTAGTATGTCACAAGTTTCTGCAGGAGTATAAATTTGATCATTTTTTACCCAAAAAATATTCGCCGAAGAAGTTTCGGAAATAAAGTTTTTTTGCGATAACATTATGCAATCAAAAAATCCTTTTTCTTGAGCTTCAATTTTATTAAGAGTGTAACAGAGACCTTGCATGGTTTTACAATTTATTGGAAGCGAATTTTTTGGTGGTTTTTTGTTTTTTCCAATTCCTAAAATAATTTTTCCATCAGAAACTTTTCTCTGAGGCATTGTTTCAACAACAATAAGAGTTTCTGAATCATAAGTTGGTAAATAACCCACGCTTCCAATTCCACGACTAATTGCAATTCTTAAAATACCATTTTCCAACTCGTTCTTTTTGATAAGTTGATAACAAATATACTCTAGTTCGTCAATTTTGTTAATTTTATCTTTAAATTTTAGCGCTTGCAAACCAGCTTTTATTCTGTTTTTATGAGCTTTGAAATTATAAATTTTACTATTTTCAACACGACAAGTTTCGAAAATTCCATCTCCAAAAAGACAAGCTCTTTGTTTAATCGAAATTTTGGCGTCATTTTCTGTTACAAATTCTTTATTTATTAAGAAAAATTTTTGCATTGTAAAATATGGGATTCTTAAGATTTATTTTAAAGTGGAGTTTGGTATTTTTAGCTTGGATTTCAATTCTTATTATAATTGCTTTATTTTACTATCTTTCTGATTTGCCAAGTTTAGATCAACTTGATGCTGAGTCAGACAAACAGATTGTTGAAGTAAATTATTCAAATGGTGAAAGAATTGCAAGTTTTGGTGGTCTTTATGAAAGCGAAGTTAAGTATTATGAATTACCGCAACACTTAATTGACGCAGTTGTTGCAACCGAAGATCGTAGATTTTTTAGTCATTTTGGCGTTGATATAATTGGAATTGCCCGCGCTTTCTACGTTAATCATAAAGCAGGAAAAATAGTGCAGGGTGGTAGTACTATTACTCAGCAATTAGCAAAAATGTTGTTTTTGACTCCTGATCGAAATTTGAAACGTAAGGTTCAAGAAATTCTTCTGGCTCTTCAATTAGAACATCGTTTTACTAAAGAGAAAATTCTAACTTTTTATTTGAATAGAGCTTATTTTGGGTCGGGAAACTACGGAATTGGAAATGCCGCAAAATTTTATTTTGGTAAAGATGTATCGCAAATTAACTTAAATGAAGCAGCAATGATTGCGGGTCTTTTAAAAGCACCTTCAAAATTATCGCCAAAAAATAATCAAGAACTGGCAGAAGACAGAGCTAATGTAGTTTTAAGCAATATGATTAATGCTGGATTTTTAAATGAGAAAAATGTGGCAGAAATTGATAAGGCAGTTTCGTATAATAACGATCGTCAGCAAAGACTTTATTTTGCAGATTATGTGCGTTCTCAATTTGCTGATTTTATTCAAAAATCTTCTTTGCGTGATAAAGTAATTTCTATTAACACAACCTTAGATCAAAGAATTCAAAAAGAATTGGAAAATGTTTTAAATCAATTCATTGAAATCAATGCCAAGAAACTTGATAAGTCACAAGTTGCAGTTGTAATAATGGATCATGAGGGTGCAGTTCTTGGTTTTTCTGGAGGTGTAGATTATCAAAAAAGTCAATTTAATCGCGCAATTTATGCTAAAAGACAACCAGGATCTTCTTTCAAGACTTTTATATATCTAAATGCTTTTGAAAATGGTTTTAAACCAGATGATATTTTTGAAGATAAAAAAATTTCTTTAGGAACTTGGGTTCCTGATAATTATGAAAGCAGCTATTTTGGAAATGTTACATTAAAAACTGCATTTGCAAAATCGCTTAATTCAGTTGCAGTTCAACTTTCTCAAAAGCTTGATAAAAAATCAATTATCAATACCGCTAGTCGTTTAGGAATTATTTCTGACATTGACAAAGATGATCCAACAATTGCTTTAGGCACAACATTAGTTAGTCTTTACGAGTTAACTAGTGCTTATGTAACAATTGCTAATGATGGTTATGCTGTTATTCCACATAGTATAGTAAAAATTATGAATAATGACGAAAAATTATTATATGAGCGTGAAACTTCTGGTTTAGGACAAGTTATTTCAGAACAAGCTGAACAATCCATAAAAGAAGTTTTATTGTCTGTTGTTAAAGAAGGAACTGGCAAAAATGCTGATATTGGCGGTGATATTTATGGTAAAACAGGAACTAGTCAGAACTTTCGTGATGCTTGGTTTGTAGGATTTAATGATGATTATGTTGTTGGAGTTTGGATAGGAAATGATAATAATAGTCCAACCAATAAAATTACGGGTGGTTCATTGCCGGCTGCTTTATTTGGAAAAATTTTGCAAAAAATAGATTAAAAAATTAGTTTTTAATTAGTGATATATTTTACTTCCTAATTTTTCTTAGAATGATTAAGTAAAAAATACAAAATTCTATTGAAACTAATTTTGTTATCGCAAGACCTTCAAATAGTGAGTGGTTATCAATTTTAATATAAGAGATAAGATATTATTTTTAGTGAAGATTTGATTTTTTTGTCAGGAATTTAAACGTTATTTTTGTGTTTTGTGGAATGAAAAAACCAACAATGTTATTTTGTTATATAAAGAAGAATTGGT
>VHBV01000030.1 GCA_016882165.1 Candidatus Pelagibacterales bacterium | reverse complement strand
TTCATCAATGTTAATTTCTTATGGCAAAGGTGCCAGAACTTGGGAACGTCATGTTGATATAGATTACGAAGGTGTTCCAGTTTCTTCTTACTGTTCTTTGCCTCAAAATTGTGATGATTGGTTTAAAGCTTTCCACAAAGCTGCTGAAATGTGTGGTGGAACTTCAGAATCTCGTAGAGTTATTTCTAAAAAAGAAACTGAATATTTGGATGCTCTGGTTAGAGGGGTTTATGCCAAAAAAGGTATTGAAGCTGGATATGTTCTTTCAAAAGAAAATCTTGAAAAAGACTTCTATTTAGCTATTCCTTTGCGCAAAGGTCAGTTATCTTGTCGTGAAGTTATGAATGGTGAAAAAATATTAAAACCACTTAAAGCAAATGAAGCTTTGACTATTAATGACATTGATGGACCTTACAGCGAAAATGATAAGCTTAAAAATATCATTTTAAATCGTGGTTTGTAATTTTAGTAAATTAAAATGGCTCGTGCTTTAGTTCTTGGTGGAAATGGTGATATTGGAAAAGCAATAGCTAACCAACTTAGGTTAGATGGTTTTGAAACTATTGCTGTTGGTCGTAATGATTTTAATCTTAATTCTTCAGATCAGATAAAAGATTATTTCTCCAAGAACGGTGCTAACTTTGATATTATAGTTCATTCTGCCGGAATGAATCACCCAAAGTTATTTGAAGAATTATCAGATGAAGAGATAAATCAGTCTCTAGACATTAACTTGAGAAGTTTTCTTCAGATTGTTCGTATTTGTCTACCACATTTAAAAAATAGTAAACATGGTCGTGTTGTTGTAATTTCTTCTTTGTATGGTTTTTTTGCTAGAAGAGGCAGGTTACCATATGTTATGGCAAAACATGCTTTAAATGGTGCGGTCAAAACTTTAGCAATTGAATTAGCCAGTTCTAATGTTTTGGTTAACTCGGTTTCACCTGGATATATTGAAACTAAAATGACTTATGCAAATAATTCTGAAGAAGTAATTAAAAAGTTTATTTCAGGTATACCTTTGTCAAGACTTGGAAAACCACAAGATATTGCTGACACAGTTTCTTTTTTATGTTCAGAAAAAAACAAATATATTACAGGTCAAGATATTGTAGTAGATGGTGGCTTTTCTGTTGGTGGTTTTCAATAAAATTAATGTTGTACCACCATATTTTTGGCAGCAAAAGCCATTTTTATGGTAAAGCGTCATAAAACCTTCCAAATTAATAAAAACTTTTAAAGTGAAATAATGAAAGGAAATTTCTCAATTCAAAATCAAAATTTTTCTGTTGATATAAATTTGCAATCGCAAAGTGGTTTTATAATCAACTCATCACCTCGTCCATATGAGGTTGAATTCTATAATAGTAAAAATCCTGGAAATAATTTACTCGACATTATTAGTTCTAGCAAATCTATTCCTTTGTTGTTAGTAGATAAAAAGATTTATAAGTTATATTTTAATGACATTCCTGCAATAAAAGAAATACCAACATTTTTTGTTGATGCTGTAGAAGAATCAAAAGAAATGGATACTGTTTTGGAGATTGTGAGTTTTTTAGAGCAAAATAAAGCAACAAAAACATCTATGCTTTATGTTGTGGGGGGTGGAATAGTTCAAGATTTAGGAGCTTTTGTTGGTGCGATGTATAAGCGTGGCTTACCATGGACTTTTGTTCCGACAACTTTATTGGCCCAAGGAGATAGTTGTGTTGGAGGTAAAACTGCATTAAATCATAAAAATACAAAAAACTTACTGGCTCTTTTTTCAGCTCCAAGAAAAGTGGTAATTGATGCTGGGTTTTTAGAAACTTTAGATAAAAGTGATGTATTTTCTGGTATTGGTGAAATTTTCAGACTTTGTATTACTGGTGGTAAATCATTTTTAGATATTTTTATAAAAGAACTTCCTGATTTTCTAAAAGGTGATAAGCGGGCATCAAATAATTTGATTGCAGCTTCTTTAATTGTTAAAAAAGCAATTGTTGAATTTGACGAGTTTGAATTAGATATAAGACGTTCAATGAACTATGGTCACAGTTTTGGTCACGCTTTGGAAGCTTTAACAAAATTTAAAATTCCTCATGGAATTGCTGTTACAATTGGTATTTTAATTGAAAATGAAATTTCTTATCAGAGAAAAATTTTATCATTGGAAGAAAGAAACTTACTGTTAGAACTTGGTCAAAAAATTATTCCAAGCGACTCTTTAAATATTTTATCTAACACTTCTCTTGAAGGTGTTCTTGATTTGCTAAGAAGAGATAAAAAAACTGAAGGTACTGTACTAAAATTGGCAACTCTTAAAAGTATTGGTGAAATGAAATTTTTTGATTTTATCTTGAATGAAGATGGAGAAAAAGAGTTGAGTTTTGCAGTTTTAGAAGTGTTGAAATTCTTTAATATACAAAAGTAATCTAAGATGCCATCAAATGTTCTGCTTGTTGATTTTGGGGCTAGTCGTATTAAAAGCGCCTTATGGTCTTATCAAGAAAATAAAGCTATTTTAGTAAGAGAATGTTTGTCTCCAAAACCAATTTTTGGAAAGAATGGTGAAGTGGAAATTAATCCTGAAGATTATTGGAATGCTCTTGAAGAAACAGCAGGTGAGATATTGAAGTTGTATAGTGAAGTTGATGCTTTATGGATTTGTAGTGAGATGCATGGATTTTTGATAGGAAATGAAAAACCATCAACAAATTATATAAGTTGGCGCGATGAACGTGTTACTAAGTCAAATTACTTTTCTAATTTTGAAAAAATCTCTGAAGATTTTTTTGCAGAAAGTGCAATGAAATTACGTTCTGGATTGCCTTTTGTTACGCTTTCTTACTTTAATAAAATACAAAAATTACCAAACAAGTTCCGTTTATTTACTCTTGTCGATTGGCTTTTATGGCGCGGTGGTGAAAAAAAACCTGCAATCCATTCTTCTCTTGCTGCTGGCGTAGGATTCTTTTCAGTACAAGATAACAAATGGTCAGAAAGTTTGATTAAAATGGCGGGTTTTGATTCAAATCAAATTATCTTTCCAGATGTAGTTAAATTAGGAAAAGTAATTGGAACTATAAAATTAGCTGGTCGTTTCGTTAAAGTTTTTGGTGGAATTGGAGATTTACAAGCAGCTGCTTTTGGAGCTGGATTCCCAAAAAAATCCAATCTACTCATAAATCTTGGAACAGGTTCTCAAGTTATGGCAAAAATTAATGAAAGTGAATTATCAATTGAGAAGCGTCCTGGAGTTATGGATGATGGTTTTTTTGCTATAACTCATATTCCATCTGGAAGAGCACTTAATGTTTTTGCTAACTTTTTTGATGAATGCTCTGTTTTGGGAAAAGGAGAGTCATTTTTTTGGAATGTTTTTTCATCTCTAAGTGTTGAAGAAGTTTTGAATGCTGATTCAAATATTGATTTATCAGTTTTTGATGCTGCTTGGCTTTATAAAGATGGTGGAAGTATTTTAAGAATTAAAGAGGGAAAATTCGGTGTGCGTTCAATAATAGCTTCTATTGCTAATTCATGGTTAAATCAATACAAAGACGCAATAGATCAAATTGACAGTAAAAAATTGATTAACGACTTTGTTTTATCTGGTGGTTTAAGCCGTAGAGGTGAATTTATATTGCCAGTACTAGAAAAATTAACAAATCGCAAAGGGAGCTTTTCACTATTAAAAACTGGTGAAGAAACCTTAGATGGTTTGTTAGAATTATCTAAAATTTTTGAAAATAAATCTAATTAAATATGATCAAAGTTTCTGATTTTATTGCTAAAGAACTAGTGAAATTCGGTGTAAAGCACGTTTTTATGATTTCTGGTGGTGGGGCAATGCACTTAAATGACTCTTTAGGAAAACATGAGCAACTTGAGTATGTTTGTAATCATCATGAACAAGCTTCAGCTATTGCAGCAGAAGGTTATGCTCGTACTAATCAAAAACTTGCAGTTGTAAATGTGACAACTGGCCCTGGTGGAGTTAATGCTTTAAATGGTGTTTTTGGTCAGTGGACAGATTCAGTTCCAGCTCTTTATATTTCTGGTCAGGTGAAGCTTGAGACAACTTTATCATCTGTTCCAAATTTAAATTTACGTCAATTAGGTGATCAAGAAGTTGATATAATTTCGGTTGTGAAACCAATTACTAAATATGCTGAAATGGTTAAAGATCCAAAAGATATAAAAAGAATTTTGCATAAAGCAATGCGTCTTGCAACAACTGGCAGAATGGGGCCAACTTGGATTGACATTCCAATTAACATACAAGGTGCACTAATTGATGAAAATGATTTGATTGATGATGATTTTTCTGCGGAAACAAATATTGAAAAAAACTTATCAGAGAATGCTTTAAAAGTAATTGAAGCAATAAATTCAGCTAAAAGACCAGTAATTGTCGCTGGAAATGGTATTAGGGTTTCAAAAACAGTTGAGGTTTTGCATCAAATTATTGATAAATTACAAATTCCAGTTTTAACAACTTTTAACGGTGTTGATGTGGTTTCATCAAATCATCCACTTTGTATGGGAAGAATTGGGACAGTTGGGCAAAGAGCTGGAAACTTTGTTTTGCAAAATGCTGATTTAGTTTTGTTTCTTGGTACAAGAAATAATATAAGACAAGTTAGTTATAACTGGGAAATGTTTGCTCGTAATGCAAAAAAAATTGTTGTTGATGTTGATGATTCTGAATTAAATAAACCAACTTTAAAAATTGATTTAAAAATTTGTGCTGATTTGAAAGAATTTTTACCAATTTTAGATAATAGAATTTCTCAAAACACAATTGATGATAAAAGAAATTGGGTTGAATGGAGCAGGTTCAGAAAAGAAAAATATTCTCCCCAAAATAATGCAGAGTACAAAAAGTCGTTTGGCGCTATAAATCCTTATAACTTTATTATTTCTTTAACTAAATTGCTAAAAGAAGATGCAACTATAGTTGCGGCTAATGGAACAGCATGTGTTGCACTATTTCAAGCTGCAGAAATTAAAAAGAACCAAAGAGTTTTTTGGAATTCTGGTGATGCTTCAATGGGCTATGATTTACCAGCTGCAATTGGTGCCTGCTTTGCGAATGATAAGAAAGAAGTAATTTGTGTTGCAGGAGATGGCAGTATTATGATGAACTTGCAAGAACTGCAAACCATCAAACATTACAATTTGCCGATTAAAATTTTTGTTCTTAACAATTCTGGCTATTCTTCCATAAGACAAACTCAAAGAAACTTTTTTGGTGAGAAATTAGTTGCTTGTAGTCCTGAGTCGGGTGTTTCAGTTCCAAATTTTGCAAGAATTGCTGCTGCTTTTGATATTGATGTAGCAAGAGTTGAAAATAATGATAATTTGGAAACTCAAATTACAGAAGTTTTATCTAAAAAAGGTGCTGTTGTATGTGAAGTGATTTTAGATAATGATTATATTTTTCAGCCAAAATTGTCTTCAGAAAAACTTCCTGATGGACGCATGATTTCAAAACCTTTGGAAGATATGTATCCTTTCTTAGATCGCGAAGAGCTTGAAAGTAATATGATTAAGTAGATTTAAAAAAAGATTTTAGCTTTTTCTAATTTATTACTAAAAGATTTACTGCTCTTTAACAGGAAAGAAAATTGCTGTGATTTGGAAAAATAATATTTTTAAGATAACTTTTTCCTAATTTTAAGTGATAACCTCAAATAGTAACTTCTTTATCATACTTTTTCTCGATCATTATAATTACTATAAATCCTAAAATAATTGCTAAATTTAAGAAGTTTGAAATCATAAAGTAACCAAAATCACCACTCTTTACTGCAATTTGCTTTGGTATTAAAAGAAGAGAAAATCCGCAGATATAGAAAGAATCAAATTTATACTTTTTTTCGTCATTTAAGTACAAAAAAATAGGTAGTAGAAGAGAAATCATTTTGTAGTCATAAGAAACATTGAAAAGAATTAAACTGCTAGAAACTATTAGCATTAATTGTTTCCATAGTACGTTTTCAAATTTCAGTATATAGTAGTTTATAAGCAGATAAGAAATTAAACAAAATGATATAAAATAGATAAGTAGAATTTTTGTTTGAGATTCTGATAAATCGCTTAATATTATTTTTATAGATGCTAACTCGAATTTGATAAGAGAAAAAATCGATAATCCATTTGAGTTCAAATCATCATTTAGCATATATAATTTGTTAAAATCTTTAAGATTTTTTTGAAAATCAGCAATATTCTGGATTAAATTTCCATCATTAAAAATCGATAAGCTAATTACACTAATTACAATTGTTAGAAGGGTACATAATCCAAACTGTTTAAATTGACGATTTTTTATAAAGATGATTGCTAAGAAAGCTGGGTAAAACTTCATTGATGCTGCAAGAGATAGAAAAATTGCTGAAATATAAGAGCGTTTTTGTAGGTAACTTATAAGAAATAATGCTTCGAATATGAAAACTATTGCTTCAATATTACCTCGATCAAATGTAAATAGAAAAGGGTATGTAAAAAAAGAAAGCACAAAAACGTTTCTAATGTTTTCATATTTTGAAGTGGATTTTTTCCCAATGAAATAATTAGTTATTTTGAAGGTGTAAGCTGTGAAAATTAACAAAAATATAATTATTGAATCACCTAAAGAGATAAAGGAAAAAGGATATAAAATTAAGTATGTGAAAGGAAAATAATTTGCAGGAATTCCTTCTTTGTTGTTTGTATATGGAGAAAAATCTTTTATCATCTGCAAAGGATTTACTAAATCCATGAAACGGTCATCTGGTAAAAAAAGAAATGTATCGTAGGGATAGCCAAATCCAAAATATATTTTCATTATAAAAAAATGATAGATTACTGCTGTGAGTAATCCAATTGTAGTTGTTGCAACTAAACGATTGGTTTTTATTATTTGATCCATTTAGAAAATTTCTTATTTTGATAGTTTTAATGAAAAAATATAATATATTAGTTACCGGTTTAAGTGGTTATATAGCAAGTAACTTAGTAAAAAAATTATTATTACAAGGAAATAAAGTTTTTGCCTTAACTACAAAAAATTTCTCATCTGAAGATCAGTTTGAAACAGGATTAAAAGTTTATTACTATGATGGTAGTTTCTCTTCTGTAGATTATGCTTTTAGAAATAATAATATAGATTTTGTTTTCCATTTAGCATCTGTAAATTCCTATAATCAAGATATAAAAAATATAGAATCATCAATAGATTGTAATATAAAATATGGTTCTTACTTATTAGAAGCGATGTCTAACAATAGTTGTAAATATTTGATTAATACAGGAACTTATTGGCAATACAGCACTTATAATAAGGCTAAGCCAATTTGTTTTTATGCTGCCACAAAGCAAGCCTTTGAAGATATTATAGATTATTATGTTTTAGATAAAAATTTATCGACCATTACACTTAATCTTCCTGATACTTATGGACCTAATGATAATAGAAAAAAAATTTTTTCATTAATCAAAGAGTCCTATAAAAATAATTGCGAAGTTAATTTAACTGATGGAAAGCAATTGATGGATTTTTTATATATAGAAGATGTATTAGAAGGCTATCTTGCTGCAATGAATGTTGTTAAAAGAAAAACAAATTTAGGCAAACATGAAAAATATTTTTTAACAAGCGGAACATTAAAAAGTCTTAAAGAAGTTATACTGAAATATATTGAAATTACTGGTTGGAAAGTTGTTGTAAATTGGGGAGCTGTACCTTACAGAAAAAATCAGATTATGAAACCATATATAGGTAAAGTATTGCCAAATTGGAAACCGAAATTTGATTTAGATAAAGGATTAAAAAATATAGCGTATGAAAAATAAAAAACTTATCTCAATTGTTACTCCAGTGTATAATGAAGAAGAGGGAATAAAATCTTACTATACACAAATTACAAAACAGATTGATAAGTTATCAGATAAATATGATTTTGAGATTATTGTCACTGATAACTGTAGCACGGATGATACTTATAAAATTCTCGAAGAATTAGCTAAAAATGATAAAAGGTTAAGAATTTTTAAATTTTCTAAAAATTTTGGTTATCAAAAATCAATTTGGACTGGATATAGCAAAGCGAAAGGTGATGTGGCAATTGAGTTTGATTGTGATTTGCAAGATCCACCAGAGTTATTGCCTCAATTTTTAGAAAAGTGGGAACTGGGCTATAAAATTGTTTATGGTATTAGAAGAAGTAGAAAAGAAGGAAAGTTTATAACTTTTTTAAGAAAGCTATTCTACAGAATTATTAATAAAATAAGTGAAAATGACTTACCAGTTGATGCTGGTGACTTTATTTTAATAGATCGCAAAATTTTAGATCATTTGGTAGAAGTTGATGACTGTGATATGTATTTAAGAGGAATAATTTTTAGTTTTGGATATAGCAGAATTGGCATTGAGTACAACAGGAAACAAAGATTGAAAGGTGAAAGTAAATTTCCTTTCAAAAATCTTTTACAACTTGCTTTAGATGCTGTTGTCAGTCAGTCAATATTACCATTGAGAATAGCTTCTTATTTAGGATTGGTGATTGCATTTTTCACTATCCTGCTAAGTTTATTTTATGTTATGGCTAAAATATTTTTTAATATTTATATGCCAGCTGGATTTACAACAATCACAGTATTAATTCTTTTTTCAACGAGTGTTAATGCAATATTTCTTGGAATTATTGGTGAATATTTAGCAAGAATATACATTCAAAGTAAAAAGCGTCCAATAACAATTATAGAAAAGCATAATTAATATAAAAATTAGTGGAATTATTGCTTCTTATGCATAAAATTAGATATTATTTATAAAACCTTCATAAAGTATATTTGAAAATGACAGCACAAATTATTAACGGCAAAGAAATTGCGACTTCTTTAAGGTTAAACATTGCAAAAGAAGTTGAGAAAATCAAAAAAGATTTTCGTGTTACTCCAAGTCTTGCAGTAATTTTAGTAGGAAATGATCCAGCAAGTGAAGTTTATGTTGGTAACAAAGAAAAAACTGCCCATGGCGTGGGAATGAATTCTTTGCAATACAAGTTATCTGCCGACATTTCAGAAGAAGAATTAATTTCTAAAATTGAAGAGTTAAATGCAGATAAGAAAATCCATGGAATTTTAGTGCAGCTTCCACTTCCTAAGCATATTGACACTAAAAAAGTGATCCGTGCAATTGACTATCGCAAAGATGTTGATGGTTTTCATGTTATCAATGTTGGTAAACTTTCAGTTGGTGAAGTTGAAGGAAATGACTCTGCTTTAGTTCCATGTACTCCTTTGGGTTGTGTTCATTTGATAAAATCAGCACTTGGGAATAATCTTTCTGGTATGAAAGCGCTAGTAGTTGGATCTTCAAACATTGTTGGAAGACCTCTTGCCAGACTTTTAATGCTTGAAAGCTGTACAGTTACAATTGCCAATCGTTCTACTAAAGATCTTAAAGCAGAATGTTTGCAATCTGACATTATAATTGTTGCAGCTGGTGTTCCTGGTTTGATAAAAGCAGATATGGTTAAAAAAGATGCAGTTATAATTGACGTGGGCATTAACCGAATTACACTTGAAGATGGAAAAACAAAATTAGTAGGAGATGTTGATTTTGAAAATGTGCAAAATGTTGTTAAAGCAATAACTCCAGTTCCAGGAGGAGTAGGGCCAATGACAATTGCTTATCTTTTGAAAAATACTCTAAATTGTTGTCTAAAACTAGTTAAGTAAAAACTTTCGCTTTTTAAGAAAAAAATAACAATTCTAAACTCAAATATAAAATGTCACAGAATAACGAAATTAACCAAATTATCAATCAGGCAAAATCTGAAGCAAGATCAGAAAAAATTGCAAAATTTTTCTCTAAAAATTCTAAAACTATTTTTTCAATTTTGGTTTTTGCAGTAGTTGTTTTAGTGATATATTTTGTGTTTAATTTATATAAAAATTCTCAGGAAGAAAAATATTCTGAAATTTTACAGCTTTCAATTATTGACGAGCAAACAGGAAATATCAATAAAGCAAAAGAGGCTTTAAAAAATATTGCTGGTAATAAATCTGTTCCAAGTGGAGTTAAATCTATAGCTTCTCTTCGTTATGCAGCAATTTTATTGAATGAAGGCAAAAAATCTGAAGCTTTAGATATCTATAAAACTTTGAGCAATTGTTCTTCTTGTGATTCTTATATAAAAGATTTAGGCGGCTTATTAATGATTAAAATTTTGGTTGCTGATGAAGTTGAATCTCAAAAACCCGAGTTACTTGAAATTATTTCTGAAATTGAGAATAAAAGTTCTGAACTAAAATATGAAATTATTGAACAAAAAGCTATAGCTGAAATGCAAAAAAATGAATTTGAAAAAGCTTATGCTTCTTTTAATTCGATTGTAAATAATCCAGAAGTTTCAAGAAACTTAAAAGAAAGAGCAAAAGAAGGCTTATCAATTGTTGTTTCAAAAGGTTATAGACCAAAATAGTTAAAAGGCTTGGGTGGCAATTTAATCTATGAAAAATCAATTGCCACATTGCTAAGGTTTATCGTAATGACTTACAAAGTTTAGTCAAAAATACAAAATTTTCTAACTAAATGAAAAAAAAATTCCTAAAACTTTCAATTTTATTGCCACTTTTTTTCTTTTCTTGTGCTGATAAAGAAAAATCTTATGATAAAGACAAAGCAATTTCTGTTTTTACTGCAATTGATTCTGTGAAAATTGATAAATCTTTGTTAAATGTTGTGATAGAATTACCTAATCAGAAAGAAAACGGTTTTTGGAATGGTTCAAGTTCTGAACAAAATCAAAGAGTTGAGAATTTTAGTAAGAAGTTCTTTTTGAAAAAAACTTTTTGGCAAAATTCTTCTGAAATTCATTTAAAAGAATCATCAGAAATTTGGTCATCTTTTTCTTTTATTTCTGATGATGAATTCGTTTTTTCTCCAGTTATCAGAAATAACATTATTTATCTTCTCAACTCTTCTGGTAAGCTTCAGGCTTACAATTTAGAAACTAAGAAAAAGATTTGGAAAACCAGAATTTTTCCTCATAGTTTCCTAAAAAATTATCGTAGTCCAAAAATATACTATTCTTCGGATAAGATATTTGCGGTTGCTGGAACTAACAAAGTTGCCGCGGTTGATGCCAACCAAGGAAAACTT
>VHBV01000029.1 GCA_016882165.1 Candidatus Pelagibacterales bacterium | reverse complement strand
ATTCTTGCAGAAATAAAATCACGTGCTTTACCACTTAAACTATCAGATGTCTTTTTAACAAAAACAATAGAAGTTATTTCAGCTTGCTTTGACACATCTTTTCCAAACTGATTTATTGGACTTTCTGGATTATCTCTACTCATTATAATTTGAAATCTTCTATATTCATCTACAGAAGAAGTGTTTTTTATACGACTAAACTTCTTATTAACGTCAGAAATTTCGGCTTTAGAGAAATCATAACCTTCTCTGTCTTTAACGTAAATTGAGAGTAAATACTGGGCAATTGATTCATCAACTGTCATTACCTCTTTTTTTTCTTTAGACTTCAGAGCAACAAGATGAGGGAAATAAAGAGACTGATCTTTAGACTTTATTATAACAGGAAATTCTTCAACAAGAGGAAAAGAATTTTGAATCAATTCCACTAAAACAAAAAGTACAATTGCAGCTATTATTGTTGAAAAAACCAGAGTCGCTCTTTGACAAATTGGGTTTACATATTTAACAAAATACCAATTTAAAGCGTCTTTAAAATAACTACCGTCTTGAACAGAAGATTTGACAAAGTCGAAATATTTCCTTAGTCATTTCAGCTTCTGGATTTTGGTTTTCTTCAATATTTTCTTTTATGTTTTTCTTCATTTGAAATTTGAAAATTAACCTATAGCAAAACTTTTTTATACATAACAAAAAAAATTAAAAACTATTATTCAGTTTGCTTTTATTCTTTCAAGAACTTCAGTCATTTCTTTAACTGCGTTTTCCAAAGCGTCATAATCTTGACTACGAAATACTAGTGAAGTTCCACCTTCAAATGGATAGCTTCCCATTGTAACTTGCTGATATTTATTTTGTAAATTTTCCAAATCTTTTGCTATTATACTTTCAGTAAAACTAGTTTTTATTTCTAAAGATTGCACTTTTTTTCCAGCAACCAGCTCTTTTTTTGCTGCTTTATACATAGCTTGAAATATTTTTGGCACACCAGCCATAACAAATACATTTCCAATTCTAAAACCAGGAGCTGAAGAAACAGGATTATCAAGCAAACTTGCTTTTTTAGGAACAAAAGCCATTTTTAAGCGAGCTTCGTTAACATTTCCGGCTCCATAATAATGTTCAAGAATTTGTGTCGCTTCTTTGTTTTGAACTAATTGATCATCAAAAGCTTTAGCAATTGAAAGAGCTGTTATGTCATCATGGGTTGGACCAATTCCACCACTTGTAAATACATAATCAAATTTAATTCGCACTTCATTTACTGCTTTTATTATTTCTTCTTCAATATCAGGAACAACTCTAACTTCGCGCAAAGAAATTCCAAATTCAGTAAGACTTTTTGCTAAAAAATTAAGGTTCTTATCTTCGGTTCTACCAGAGAGAATTTCATCTCCAATCATTACAAAAGCTGCCGTAACGGTTTCTTTTTTATCAATCATAAATTAAGTACTGTTTGTGTAATTGTAAAAATTGCAAAACTATCTTTGGTAATTTTAATTTTTTTTAATTTCTGGCGCACCCGAGAGGATTTGAACCTCCAACCTTTGCCTTCGGAAAGCAAAACTCTATCCAGTTGAGCTACGGATGCTTTTCTTAAAACGTTTCGTTTCTTTTCTCAGCTTTGCTTCGAAGAAGAATTAATCTTCAAATATTTGCTCAACTGCTATTACTTCTGGAATATAATGTTTAAGCATGTTTTCAATTCCATTTTTCAAAGTTATTGTAGAACTTGGACAACCAGAACAAGAGCCTCTGAGTTCAAGATAAACTATACCTTCTTCAAAATTACGGTAAATTATATCACCTCCGTCCATTGCAACAGCGGGTCTAACTTTAACTTCAATTAATTCTTTGATTTGTTTTACAATTTCACTATCTTCTTCATTTGAAGAGTTTTCGCTATTATTTTCTTCAAATACAACCGGCTTTCCTGAAACAAAAAAATCCATTATTGTGGCTAAAATTTCAGTTTTAATTTTTTGCCAATCAATATTTTCTGACTTTGTTACAGTTATGAAGTCGCGTCCTAAAAAAATTGACTCAACACCTTCAACTTCAAAAAGCTGCAAAGCTAAAGGAGATTTAGTTGCAGCGGATTTTTGATTTTTAAATTCTGCAACACCTTTCTCTAAAACAATTTTACCGTCTGGAATAAATTTTAAACTTGCTGGATTTGGAGTTTCTTCAGTTTGTATAAACATAGTATTAAGTGATTTTGATTAAATATTCTTAAATTCTATTCAAATAAAAATTTATGTAAAGTACCTATAAATATAACAAATTTCTTAATACATACATTAATTAACAACTAATCATTAATCCACCAACTATCAATTGATAAAGAATATTGGGGTGTAATTTTTGGCATAGCAAAAATATTTCGATATAAAATTCTATAAGTATTATTATGCCATTGTAAAATCGTGTAATAATTCTCCAACATTATTTTATCAAATTCTTGGCATAATTTTATTAATTGGGCTTTATTTTTTGTTTTGCCAATTTTTATCACTAAATCATCAATTTTTTTATCTTTTAATCCCGAGAAGTTACGTCCACCTTTTACATCTACTTGAGAGGAATGCCAATAAGAAAATAATTCATTTCCAGGAGTCATAGATTGTGAAAATACAGCAACAATAATATCATAATCAAAATTATTAACTCTTGTTTGATATTGATTTTCTTCAACCAATCTGATTTTTGCTTTAATTCCAAGCCTTTCAAGATTTTTAACAAAAGGTGCGATCACCATCTGAAATGAAGAACTATCAATCAAAAATTCAACTTCTAATTGTTGATTTGTTTTTGGGTCAATTAACTTTTGTCCAATAACTTTGTAACCAGCCTTATCAAGAATTTCTTTAGCTTTTATTAAATTTTTACGATTATAACCATCACTTTCTGAAACCGGCATCACGAAATTCTGATATGCAAAATTAGAATTAGCAAAGTAACTTTGTGTTCTTTTGTAAGAGTTATAAAAAATATGGTTTTTCAACCACTCAAAATCAAAAGCATAAGTTAAAGCTTTACGAAGTTCTAAACTTTGAAATTTTTCTTTTCTTAAGTTTAAAACAAAAGTTTGAATTGAACTTGGTAAAGAATTTGGAATTTCTTTTTTTATAATTTGTCCACTTTTTACCGCTTCAATATTATAACTATTTGCCCAATTTCTAGAAATATTTTCTTGTCTAAAATCATATTTTTGAGCTTTAAAAGCCTCAACTAAGACGTTATTATCACGGTAATAATCAAAAGTAATTTCGTCAAAATTGTAACGTCCTTTATTTATTGGTAAATTTTCCGCCCAATAATTTTTATTTCTGGCAAAAGTAATTGACTTACCAATATCAACTTTCTTAATTTTATAGGGACCAGAACCAAGAATTGGATCTAGGGTAGTTTTGTTAAAATCAACTTTCTCAAAAAAATGTTTTGGCAGTACCGTCATGGAAGCAACGATTAAGGGAAGATCTCGGTTTTGATTAGTTTTGAAATTAAACTTCACATGATGGGAATCAATTTTTTCAACATTTTTAACTTCCCTGTAAATCATTTTATAGGAAGGATGACCATCTGAAATTAACTTGTTAAATGTAAAAACAACATCATCAGCAGTAATTTTAGAACCATCATGCCATCTTGCTTCTTTCCTTATCTTAAATTCAATTGAATATTTATCGTCAGATAACTTTACACTTTCTGCTATAAGACCATAGTAAGAAGAAATTTCATCATCTGAACCTTCCATTAAACTTTCATAAGCATAAGACAAACCAGCCGCACTAATTCCCTTTAAAATAAATGGATTCAAACTATTAAAAGTTCCTTCAACTCCAAATTTAACACTTCCTTTTTTAGGAGCCTTTGGATTAACATAATCAAAATATTTGAATTTTTTTTGATATTTTAAATCAGCAAATATTGAAATTCCGTGTTCGAACTGATTTGATGAATAAGCAGAATTAGCAATTAAAAGAATAGTAAAAAAAATTCGTAAAAAAAGTTTCATAAGTTATTTTTTAGTCATAATTTCGTATTTTGTAATTCTTAATAAAACCTTCTAAAAACCTAAATGCAAATAATTCGCAATTTAAATCAAAGCAAAATTACAAACTCTCCCTCGCTTGCATTGACTATTGGTAATTTTGATGGACTACATTTAGGACATCAAAAAATTATAGAGGAAATAAAAGAAATTGCTTCAAATCAAAACCTAAAATCAGCAGTTTTAACATTTGAACCTCATCCTCAATCTTTTTTTCAGAAAAACAAAAACGAAAATTTTAGAATTTATAATTTATCCCAGAAACTAAAAATCTTTCAAGAAAACAAAATTGATTATTTTATATTACTTCCTTTCAATCAAACATTGGCAAATGTAGAAGCTAATATTTTTGTTGAAGATTTCTTGATTAAAAAGCTTAATATCAAGCACTTATCAATTGGATATGACTTTACTTTCGGTAAAAACCGTTTGGGTAATTTTAACTTACTTGAAGAAAAATCGCGACAATTTTCTTTTTCTTTAAAACAAGTGCCAGCATTAACAAAAGATAGTAATATATGCTCTTCTACTTTAATTCGTGAAATGATTTCTAAAGGTAATATCAAGCAAGCCAATACATTGCTTGGTAGAAATTTTAACGTCAGTGGTATTGTTAATTTTGGCAAACAAATTGCTCGTCAGCTTGGCTTTCCAACTGCTAATATTTTATCTTTGCCACATATTATAAAACCTAAATATGGAGTTTATAAAACAATTACTCACATTCTACATTTAAATCAAAAATTTTTTTCTATTACTAATTTTGGTATTAAGCCAACTTTTAATAACTCAACTACGCAAGAATTGTTTGAAACTTATATTTTTGATTTTTCACAAAATTTATATGGTAAAAAAATTACTGTAGAATTTGTTGACTTTATTCGTGAAGAAAAGAAGTTTTCCTCAATTGAAGATTTGAAAAATCAAATAGAACTTGATGTTGCTGCCGCTAAAAAATAATAAAATCGCATTTCAAAATTTATTCTTCTCTAAAAGCTTTATAAGCAGATTCAGAAATTGGAGTAAACAAATAAGAAAGGAAAGATCTTGAACCGTTAATTATAAATACTTGGGCTGGCATACCAGGATATAATTCAACCTTATTCTTCAATTTTTTAATGTCTTTACTGTCAATTTTCACCCTTGCTAGAAAATAAGACTCTTTTGTTTGTTGATCGGTTGTAATATCAGGAGAAACATTAATTAAAACACCATTCATTTTTGGAACTTTCTTTTCTTTATAGGCAGTTAATGCAACTTTTGCTTTCATGTTAACCGCAATATTATCAATATCTTGAGGACGAATTTTGGCTTCAATAATTAACTGATCATTTTGTGGTACAATATTCATAATTTCACCAGCAGGAGGTATTACAGCACCAACTGTGTGATATTGGATATTCATAACTTTTCCATCCACTGGAGACAATATTTCTAATCTTGTTGTCATATCTTCAGAAGCTTTTAGTTGGTTTGTCAAAGTAATAATTTCCAGATCAGTTTCTTTAATCTCTTTTAAAATTTCAGATAAATATTCTTCTTTATAATTTGATATTTGCAAACTACTTGACTCGACTTCATAAGTTAATTCATGCAACATTTTTTCAAGTTCAATTTGACGAGTTAGAGGCAAATTATTCTCGGCAACAAGAGGTTTAACCATTTGCAGTTCCTTCTTTACCAAAACTAATTTTCTTTTCGCTGCAGTCAGCTTTTTTTGCAAGGTTGAAATTTCACCAACTCTTTTACTTTTTCTTGAGTTAAAAAGTTTCAATTGATTATTTAATATTTCTTTTAGTTTCTCAGAATTTTCGAACTTGGCATCATTAAACTGAGATAAATTTAAACTTGTTTTACCTTCTTTTTCAGTCTCAAGTCTAGTTTTTTGAACTTGCATGGTGAACAACTTTTCTTCAACAATTTGTTGTTCAGATTTAACTTGAACATCACGTAGATAAAGCAATATATCTCCTTGTTTTACCATTTGTCCTTCTTTAACCAGAATCTCTTCAATTATTCCACCTTCTAAATGTTGAATTGTTTTTCTATTAAAATCTAAAATTATTGTTCCTTCGGCAATTGACGCTGATTTTATTGGTAAAAAAATTGCCCAAATCAAGAATATTATAACAAAAATTAGCAAAATTTTTAGGCCTTTTTTAATTGGATCTGAAGCTATATTATTATTCACGATAATTTTAATTTTATTTTTATAATACTTTTCCCAAAACTTTTTTTGCTTCATCAAAAGCTTTTAATTCTCCATCTTTGATAATCATTACTTTATCACATATTGAAGTAATTGAAGGACGATGAGTTATAATTAAAGTTGTAATTTTATTTTCTTTAGCACGTTTAATTGCATTACTAAGAGCAATTTCGCCATCAGAATCTAAATTTGAATTTGGCTCGTCTAAAATCACAAATTTTACATCGCCAAAAAAAGATCTTGCTAAAGCTATTCTCTGCTTCTGTCCAGAAGATAAATTAGAAGCATTCTTCTCAACTTCAGTTTCATAACCTTGTAAAAAAGATAATATAACTTCATGAACATCACAAAACTGTGCCGCTTTAATAATTTCAGAATCTTCAACTTCTTTATTCATTCTTGAAATATTATGTTTAACAGATCCTTTGAACAATTCAATATCTTGGGGCAAATAGCCAATATATTTGCCAATTTTTTCTAAATCTTGGTCAGCTATATTTGCACCATCAAATCTAACATAACCAGAGGTTGGTTTAAGAACTCCTGTTAAAAGACGCGCTAAAGTTGTTTTTCCACTACCGCTTGGCCCTATAATTGCAACAACCTCTCCTGCTTTAATATTAAAAGAAATATCTTTTAGTAAAACTTGACCGGTCTTATTTGATTTATAATAAAGCTTTTCAACAACAACTTCACCGGTCATTGCTGGTAGTTCAATTTTATCTTTATCTTCAACATAATTTTTTAAAGACTGATTTAAACGAAAATATGATATTTTAGCACTTTTAAAAGATTTCCATAAAGAAATTGACGCATCAAATGGTGCCAAAGCTTTTCCTGCAAGAATTGAAGTTGCAATAATTCCACCAGAAGACATCTTGTTGTAAATAACTAAAACAGCGCTTGCAGCCATTGTGATTGTTGATATAATCATTCTTGCTGTTTTCGAAGTTGATGAAATTTTATTACTTAAATCAGATAACTCAGATGAAGCTTTTCTTAATTCATTATTTTTCTCTTCCCAAATTTTTCTAACATTACCCTTCATTGCCATTGAGTTAACTACTTCTGAGTTTGATGATATAATTTCAAAATCATTCATAACTTCAATTTGTAACTGATTTGTTTTTTCAATTAATGATTTTGTTGATTTTTCATTGATATAGGCAATTTTTAAAACTAATAGACCCCCTAAAAGAGTAATAAAGCCATTAACTGGGTGAATAAAAAATATTACAATCAAATAAATAGCTGCAAAAGGTACATCAAAAAATACAGATAAGTTATTACCTGAAATAAAATTTTTCAAAACTTGCAAATCTTTCATATTTTGCGAGCTTATTGATTTATCTTGTGAATTTGATTCAACTATATTGTTAAAAAGTGCACTAGAAAGTTTTTCCTCCAACCAATTTGAAACTTCCAGAAATATTGATGACCTTATATTTGTAATAATTCCCAAAAAAACTAAAAAAGCGGCAACTATTATTGTAAGATAAATGAGAGTTTCAATGCTTGAGCTACTTAAAACTCTATCTAGAACTTGCATTGAATAAATTGAGGAAGCTAGGGTGAAAATGCTGATAAAAAAGCTAAAAAACAAACAAAAGTAAAAGGCTTTTTTGCAATTTGATAATAATTCTTGTATTAGTGGTTTTTGCATTACTTGTTAGTTTTTTAAATTAGATTGCCAATTATTATACCATTTTAATAAGTACTGTCATCCTGAGCGTGAGAGAAGAATCTCGGAAATTTTTTGCTCAAAGCTTACCTGACTGAGATCCTTCGCTCACGCTCAGGATGACACTTGTTGTTATGGTATAATTGCCATTTTTATTACTTGCAATTTTACTGAAGTTATTGCCGGATGCATTTTTTTCCACTCCGTCATCGCGAGTAAGCACCAGCGAAACGTGGCGATCCATAAAATTACCTTGTCTTTGCAACAACAATTAAGTGGATTGCCACGTCGCTTCACTCCTCGCAATGACGAAACATTAAATTACTACAATAACAAGTTAAGACACCAAATACTCGTAAGGAATAAAAACTTTATAGCTCACTTAAAAAATACTTAATTTTGTAGTAAGTAATTGCTAAATCCATCTGAGAATTTAAATGGCTAATTTTTTTGTCATTTAGTTCTATTTTTGCTCTTATAAACTCAATTGGATCTTCAACTTTGGAATGAATTTTTTCACTGATTGAATTCACTCTTTCCTGTGCTAAAGTTGACAATCTTTCGTTAGATTTATTTAACTCTTTATAAAAACGATATTCTTCCAAAGATTTAGCGATTTCTTTTTCCATTTCTTCTCTTGCAATTTCATATTCTTCCAAAGCAGCATCTTTGTTATACTTTGCTTTTGTTAAACTACTAAACTCAACTCCTTTTTGAAAAATTGGCACTGATACGTTAAAAAAAAGTGATCTAGAATTTAAATCTTGATTATTTAGATAAACAACATTGCTTTGATTTGATGCTGTTGCTGAAAGTGATACTTTTGGTAAGAAATTTGATTTCTCTGAATTGTAAGAAGCTTTTGATGCTAAATAATTATATCTGTAAGACTTAAGATTCGGATTTTGTCTAATAGCATTTTCTAAAATTTCATTTGCATTTGGTAATTCATCTTTAATTAAAGGAGCGATCAGATTTTCATGCATTTGTCCAATGACAATTTCATAATCAAACTTAGCTTTATTTAATCTATTTAATGAATCTAAGTATTTTTCTTCAGCAACCGATGCCTCATATTCAAATTTGATAAAATCACTTTTATCAATTAACTTACTGTTTTTTCGCCTTTTAGCTAAAGACAATATTTCACTACTTAAACTCTGACTTAATTGATAAAACTTTGTTAATTCTTGATAACGATATAAATTACAATAGCTTTGCGTTGCAGCAAAAGAAATTTCTTGCACCTTATCAGAAACTAAAGCTTCTCCAGACTTTATTTTATACTTTGCTTCACGATATTTTAAAATTGAGTGCATACCATCAAAAAGTGGTTGCTCAAGCGAAATTTCTTTTACTTCTTGTTTAGTTGAACGATCATAAGATTGTCCCTGATAAAAACTGTTTCTATTACCATATTGAATATCTGCTTTAACATTTGGCAAAAATTCTGAAATTGCCTCACTTTTTAACGTTTTAGTTGATTTTAATTTGATATTTTCAAGTTTTATATTGCGGTTATTGGCTTTTGCAGATTCAATTGCATCTTGAATTTCAGTTGCAAAAGAATTTTGCACAAAGAAACAAAAAAATTGCAGCAAAAAGAAAATACCAAAAATCTTGTAATAATAAAAAGTAGTATGGATTTTTAGTTTAGATGTTTTTTGCATTAAAAATAAGAGATTTTTAGGAGAAAAGTTAGTTTTTCATCACAATTTCATCATCATAGCAAAAAATAGGAGTTTGTAAATCTTTTTTTAAAAACATTTTTATAAATTACGGTAATTATGACTCCTAGATCATAATTCAATTCTTATACCAAACTGTCATATTATAGAAAATCATAAATATTTTCGTAAAGAATTTTATGATAAATTAAGTTGCCAAGCCTTGCTTAAAGCAAGGCTTGCAATTAAAAGTTAAGATCAAAATATAAAATCTCCTTCGTCAAGAACTACATTTCCAGAAATTTTTATTAAAAAGTCAGAATTTGGATCATCAATTACGGTATTTTTACCATCAAAATAATATTCTAATCCATAAGATGAGGTATTGCTTCCTTTTTCTTTAGTTATTGAGTCAAAATTTAGTTCTGATAAATCAATTTTATCTTCACCTTTCACAAAATCCATAATCAAATCACTCTCACTGTTGGTTGATTCATTTAAATTTTTGAAGATAAACTGATCATCTCCAACTCCTCCATAGATAAAATCTGCACCTTTTCCGCCAATAATTAAGTCATTTCCTGCATTGCCCTTGATAGTATCAACTCCATCATTACCGTAGATTTCATCATTAGATGTTGTGCCGTTCAAACTATCATTTTTAGTAGTTCCATTGATGACATTGCTTGAAATGGCAAGATTGAAATTTTGCGAAGCACTTAAAGATCCATCACTGGCAATAACTTTAATTGCCAAAGTTGAAGAAGCTCCAGATGGAGAAATACCACTAAATGTTTTAGTTGAATCATTAAACTTCAACCAAGAAGGAAGATCTGAATCATCAGCCATTTTAGCACTGTAATTCAGCAGGTCTTTATCAACATCGCTAAAGGCATTTGTTGGTAAAGTGTAAGTAAATGTATTGCCTGCTTTAGCAGTTTGATTGGCTAATTTAGCTGCAACAATCGGTGCGTCATTAACTGAATTCACAGTCAAACTGATAGTAGCTTTATTAGAAAGAGCACCAGCACTATCTTTAATCTGATAAGTCAATGAATCAATGCCATCAAAGTCCTTGTTCGGAGTATAAGTAATCGTGCCATTCACTGCATCCTTAACAATCTTGCCTTTAGTTGGATTACTAAATACGAATTTATCGAAGGTGGTGTTTTGGATATTTATTCCATCCTCAACGTCAGAATCGTTAGCCAACAAATCAGCAATTTTAATAGTAATTGGCTGATCTTCATCAGTTACAAAAGAATCATTACCAGCAACCGCAATATCGTTAATTGCTTTGATCGTAAGGTTGATATTTGCAACGTTCGATAAAGCACCAGCACTATCTTTAATCTGGTAAGTTATAACGTCAGTTCCGTTAAAATCTTTGTTTGGCTTATATATTATTCCTGTATCAGTCACAGTAATCGTGCCGTTACTTGGATTGTTAAAAACAATATTATCTTTAGTCAGCTTCTTAATATTAACACCATCTTCAACATCAGAATCATTAGCCAAAATTGAAGCAAAAGTAATAGTTAAAGATGTGTCTTCATTTAACGTGAAAGCATCATTCACCGTAACCGGTCCGTCATTAACCGCATTTACTGTTAAGTTAATTGTCGCTTTATTAGAAAGAGCACCATTACTGTCCTTGATTTGATAAGTCAAAGAATCAGCTCCGTTATAATTAGAATTTGGTGTGTAAGTGATTGTTCCATTAACAGCATCCTTAACAATCTTGCCTTTAGTTGGATTACTAAATACGAATTTATCGAAGGTGGTGTTTTGGATATTTATTCCATCCTCAACGTCAGAATCGTTAGCCAACAAATCAGCAATTTTAATAGTAA
>VHBV01000028.1 GCA_016882165.1 Candidatus Pelagibacterales bacterium | reverse complement strand
AACGTAATAAAATACTAGAAGAAGTTCAAAAACAAATTGCCATTGTTGGTCAAAAAACAACCGCTGAAAGAGAAAAAGAAAAATCTGAAGAAGAAAAACTCTTGCAGAATCTTGATCACAAATCAAAAGAAAGCTTTTCGAAAGCTATGTCATCTTGTAACATATCCACAGCATTTTTTATCAATGGTGCAAAAAGTGCTTTTGAAATGGTGATAAAAGCTTTTTCTAATGCTGATTTAGAAACATTGAAATTTTTATTAAGTGAAAAAATTTATCAAAGCTTTGAACAAGCTATTAGTCAAAGAAAAGCTAGTGGTAAAGTTTTGGTTAGTAATATAATTTCAATCGATAATGCTGAAGTTATTTCAGCCTTAATTATTGAAAACAAGGCTTCTATAGTTGTTAAAATAATTTCAAAACAAATCAATTATGTAAGTGATCAGAATGGTGAAGTTCTAGAAGGAAGTAAAAACGAAATTAATGAATTAACAGATATTTGGACATTCACAAAAGATATCACAGCTCAAGACCCTAATTGGATTATTGTTTCAACACATTCTTAATTTTATATGACAAAAAAATTCATCAATGAATCAGAATTAAATATTGGTTCTAAAAGTTATAATTTCTTTTCTATTGAAGAAGCAGCAAAAAAAGCAGGACGTGATATTTCTAAGCTTCCCTATAGTTTAAAAATTCTTTTAGAAAATTTAGTAAGAAACTTCGATGGTGAAGTGGTTAAAGAAGATCATATAGTTAATTTGATAGACTCTGTAAAAAACCCAGATAAAAGAGTTGAAATAGCATACTCACCAGCACGCGTGTTAATGCAAGATTTTACTGGAGTTCCTGCTGTAGTTGATTTAGCAGCAATGCGTGATGCTTTTTCCAGAATTGGTAAAGATCCAAAAAAAATTAATCCATTGGTTCCTGTTGACTTGGTCATAGACCATTCAGTACAAGTTGATTTTGCTGGTTCTAAAGACGCGTTTAAAAAGAACGTTGATCTTGAGATGACAAGAAATTCTGAGCGTTATGAATTTTTGAAATGGGCGCAAAAATCATTTAATAATTTTCGTGTTGTTCCACCAGGAACTGGAATTTGTCACCAAGTAAATCTGGAAAACTTAGCGCAAGTTGTCTGGCAAAAAGAAATTAGTGGAAAAACAGTAGTTTATCCTGACACAGTTGTTGGAACTGATTCGCATACAACAATGATTAATGGCTTAGCAGTTCTTGGTTGGGGAGTTGGTGGTATTGAAGCTGAAGCAGCAATGCTTGGTCAACCAGTATCAATGTTAATTCCAGAAGTAATTGGTTTTAAACTTTATGGTAAATTGCAAGAAGGAATTACAGCAACAGATCTTGTTTTAACAGTAACTAACATTCTTCGTAAAAAAGGTGTTGTAGGAAAATTTGTTGAATTTTTTGGTCCTGCTCTTGCTTCTCTTTCTCTAGCAGATCGAGCTACAATTGCTAATATGGCTCCAGAATATGGCGCAACTTGTGGTATTTTCCCAATTGATATTGAAACTCTCAACTACTTGAATTTGACAGGAAGAAACCAAGAAACAATTAATTTGGTGGAAGAATATGCCAAAAAACAAAACATGTTCTGCCAAGACTACAATTTTGAACCAGAATTTAGTGAGGTTTTGGAACTTGATATTTCAACGATACAGCCTTCACTTGCTGGACCGAAAAGACCTCAAGACAAAGTTTTCTTGCCACAAGTAAACGAATCTTTCGAAAAAATATTGTCTGAGCTTGGTGGTTCAAGTGATAAAAAACGTCATTTAGTTTCAGAAGTAAATTCTGATTTAGGTGATGGTGACGTTGTGATTGCTGCAATCACATCTTGTACTAATACTTCAAATCCTTCAGTTTTAATTGCAGCAGGATTACTTGCTAAAAAAGCAGTTGAAAGGGGTTTAAAAGTAAAAAGCTTTGTCAAAACTTCTTTAGCTCCTGGATCGCAAGTTGTTGAAGAATATTTAAAGAATTCTGGCCTGCAACCATATTTAGATCAGCTTGGTTTTAATATTATAGGCTATGGTTGTACAACTTGTATTGGTAATTCAGGACCACTTCATACTAAAATTGAAGAAACAATTAAAGATAAAAACCTTCTAGTTGGAGCTGTTTTATCAGGAAATCGTAATTTTGAAGGTAGAGTACATCCTTTGGTAAAAGCTAATTATTTAGCTTCTCCTCCATTAGTTGTTGCTTATGCTTTGGCTGGAACTTTGAAGATTAACTTGGCAACAGATGCAATTGGCTTTGATAATTCCGGAAATAAAGTTTTCTTAAAAGATATTTTTCCAAGTAAAAAAGAAATAGATGATGTTATAAGCGCCAATATCAAAAGAGAAGTTTTTGAAAAGAAGTATTCAAATTTATTTAGTGGTGATAAGGATTGGCAATCAATTAATGTTGAACAGTCTGATACTTATAGTTGGAACGCAAATAGTACTTACATTCGTTTACCAAATTTCTTTGATGATCTAAATCGTCAAAATGCTGTTGATGTGAAATCAGCAAGAATATTAGGAATATTTGGTGACTCAATTACAACTGATCATATTTCTCCTGCCGGTAATATTTCGGGCACGTCCCCAGCTGCATCCTATCTAACTTCTAAATCAGTTACAAAATCTGATTTTAACTCATATGGTGCTCGCAGAGGGAATCATGAAGTTATGATGCGTGGAACTTTTGCAAATATCAGAATCAAAAATGAAATTATGCAAGGTAAAGAGGGTGGTTTCACAAAAATATCTGAAAAATCAGATCAAGAATTGTCAATATACGACGCTGCAATGTATTTCAAAGAAAAACAAACTCCTTTGGTTATTTTTGCAGGCAAAGAATATGGTACCGGTTCTTCAAGAGATTGGGCAGCAAAAGGTACTTATTTACTTGGTGTTAAAGCAGTTGTTGCTGAAAGTTTTGAAAGAATACATCGTTCAAATTTGGTTGGAATGGGTGTAATGCCTTTAATTTTCAAAGAAGGACAGAATCGCAAGACTCTTAACTTAGTTGGTAATGAAACTATTGATATATTGGGAATTACTCCTAATATTAAACCTAAACAAGATCTTAAATGTCTTATTACAAGAGTTGACGGATCAAAAGAAGAATTTACTTTAATTTGTGGTCTTGACACTGGTAATGAAGTTGAGTACTTTAATCGTGGTGGAATTCTACAATTTGTTATGAATCAAATTGCTTAATTTTATTTAATTTTTTGAGAGGTTAAAATATGCAAATAAGAGTAATGGGTTCCCACATTGATGTTGGTCAATCTCTAACACAATATGTTGAAGAAAACTTAGAAAAACAGGTTAAAAAATACTTCGATACTGCTGTTAATGCAGAAGTTCATTTTTCAAAAGATGGACATATGTTTAAAGTAGTAATTACAGTTAATGAAGGTGTTAAAGGTGGTATAAAAGTAAAAAGTGATGCTGAAGGAGGAGATGTTTATGGTTGTTTTAATGAAGCTGCTGAAAAAGCTGCAAAGCAACTTAGAAGATATAAAGGAAGAATTAAAAATTATCGTCGTGTTGGTGGCGGAATTAAATCTGTAGAACCAGATTACAAAGCTCTGAATGCTACAAAATACGTTCTTCCTCCATTAGCTTACAACGTTTTTGAAGAAATGGAACAAGAAGAGTCTGATGAAATTAACTCTTCAATGAATGTTATAAATGAAAAATCTACTGATATTGAAACTCTTTCAGTAGAAGAGGCAGTTATGAAAATGGATTTACAAGATCTTCCAGCTCTTGTTTTTATAAATAGTAAAAACAAAAGAATTAATGTTGTTTATCATAGAAAAGATGGCAACATATCTTGGATTGATCCGCAAGTATAATTTTATATTAAAAGAATTAAAGAATTTTTTCGACCAAAGGAGGTAAAGTGCAATGCAAGTAGTATTATCAGGTAAAGGTAACTTAGAGTTAGCTATCAGATCTTTCAGAAAAAAAACGCAAAAAGAAGGTATTATCAAAGAAGCTAGAAGAAGAAAAGCTTATGAAAAACCTTCAGAAGCGAAAAAAAGAAGAATTGAAGAAAACATAACTCGTAAGAAAAGAAGTAGAAAAGGCGAATACGTCGCTTAACTACCTTAAAACCAGCGCAACTAAATTTGCGCTGGTTTTTTGTTTTTTAACGTAGATTTTTCAGAACTGCGCCAAAATATTTTGACTTAATATTTTAAACTAACACTGCTTTTGATCAATCAGACTATTTAATGTAAAAACATAAAACTAGATTTTTATGTATAGTGAAATTTTAAGTTTAAAATTTCTGTGATGGCAATAAAAACCCCTTCTGTAAAACAGCAAAATCCAAGAAAAAATGAAAATTAGTAAAAAAGATCAATCATTCCTTCTTTTAATTGCAGCAGTTTTTGTGGTTCTTTACGGTATTTATTCTTTTTTCTCTTTTTTATTTTATACGGCTACTTTTCATAGTTCTGCAGTTAGTAAAATAATTATTTCAGATTCTAAATCTCCACAGCAAGAGTGGTTAAATACTAGTCGTAATTTAGAAGTTTCAGATTTGAAAGGACGAGTAATATTACTTAACTTTTGGAATTATGGTTGTAAAAAATGCGAAAATGTATTTTCAGAAATTGATAAACTACAAAAGCAATATGGTAATAAGCTGACTGTAATAACTATTCATTGTCCAAAATCAGAGGAAGAAAAAGAAAATTCTGTTATTAAAAAAGAAGTTTTAAAAAATGGCATAGAACATCCAGTATTTAACGATAAAGACGGTGTTATTAAGAATAATTTTGAAATTAAGCAACTTCCTACTTTAGTTTTACTAGATATTCGTGGAGATATCGTAAAAACTTTTGAAAACAAAGAAGTTTTTGATGAAATGAATGTATCTGTCAAAAAGACAGTAAAGAAATATCAGTACGAAATAAATCACGACTCTTTACCAATTTCTCTCGAGAAATATAACATATTTAACAATGTTTTGAACTTCCCAACTAAACTTGAATATGCTCCGCGCTTTAAATATAATGGCTATGATGCGCCAGCAATTTTTATTACTAATTTTGCTGATAGTAATATTGTTGTTACCTCTTTGGTGGGTGAAATAATTACCACAATAGGTCAAAAAGGCAAAGGTTTCGCTGATGGTGATTTTAATGAAGCAGCATTTAATTTTCCTCAAGGTTTAATATTTAATAATGAAAAGTTATATGTTGCTGACACTGGAAATCACACGCTAAGAGAAGTTAATTTTTCTACAGGAAAAGTAACTACTCTTGTTGGATCTGGTGTTTTTGGTAACAAGATTTCTTCTTCACCTGTAGATGTTGAAAATGTGAATCTTAATTCACCAAATGATTTAGAGTTTTTATCTGATAAAAATTATATTGTTATTGCTAACTCAGGAACATCGCAAATTCTAAAATATGATATAAAAAATAAAAAAATCTCTTCTTTTTCTGATCAAAATAGCGAATTACTCTCTGGTATTTCAGATCTTTCTTACTATGGAAAAATTTTATATGCTGTTAACCCAGAGAAATCGACATTATTTATGATTAATGCTTCTGGATCTGTAGAAGTTTTAGCTGATAAAAATTCTAATAATGGCTTAAAACGTCCAACTGCTTTGACGGTTGATGATACCGGAATATATGTTATTGATGCAGCTGAGAATAGAATTAAAGAATATGATTTTGGAACTAAAAAATTAACAAATTTCATTGGAAGTGGTAAAAAAGGAGATAATTTGGGACGTTCTTCAAACACCGAAATTGATGAACCAAGTTCAATTGTTGCGGCATTAGATCGTTTTTATATCGCTGATACAAATAATAATCGTATTTTATCTGTAAGTCGTGCAAGCCTAAACAGCGAATTGTTAGATATTTTACCACCATTGAAAACTCCTAAAAGAACTAACTTAGAATATTTACCTAATTTAGAGAGAGAAAAAGAGGTTGAAGTCATTTCTGATAAAGAGTTGAAAGTTAAAATTGACCTTAAAAATGGTTGGAAAATAAATGAGATGGGTCCAAGTTTCTTGACTTTACTAAAGTTAAATTCAGAAAATGAAGCTGATTTGATAATGGATTTTGACTGGAATGTGATTCAAAAAAAATCACTCACTTTACCAAAACTAATTGATGGTGAAAATTATTTATTACAAGGTGTAATTTATTACTGTGAAGATAAGCAAAATGCTCTTTGTTATGTAAAAAGTTATGAACAAAGATTAGAAGCTGATTCTGGTAGTGATTTAAGTGAAATTGAGGTTAAGTTAGGTCATTAAAAAAAACTTTTAAAGTAGCTTTTATAGCTTTCTTTTTAAGATTGTTTTTATACTATTTGAACAGAAAATTAGAGGTGCTTGGCACGTTAAAAATTCCAAATAAAAAAATTGCAAAATGACAGCACAAAAAAACGAAGTTGAAACTATTGAAAAAGAAATAAATACAAATACTTATACTGCAGATTCAATTAAAGTTCTGAAAGGACTTGAAGCTGTTAGAAAAAGACCTGGTATGTATATTGGTGATACTGATGATGGATCAGGATTGCATCATATGGTTTATGAAGTTGTTGATAATGCAATTGATGAAGCTTTGGCTGGTCACTGCGACCAAGTCTTAGTTGCTTTAAATCCAGATGGTTCAGTCACAGTTCGTGACAATGGACGTGGTATTCCAACAGACATTCATGAAGAAGAAGGTGTTTCAGCTGCTGAAGTTATTATGACACAACTTCACGCTGGTGGTAAATTTGACCAAAATTCTTATAAGGTTTCCGGTGGTTTACATGGTGTTGGTGTTTCAGTTGTTAACGCTCTTTCCGATTGGTTAGAACTTACAATATGGAGAGAAGGAAAAAAACATTCTATGCGTTTTGAGCATGGAGATGCTGTTTCTCCTCTAAAAGTTGTTGGTGATGCTAATGGCGAAAAAGGTACAGAAGTTACTTTTCATCCTTCAAATCAAACATTTTCAAATGTTATAGAATTTAGTTTTTCAACTCTTGAACAACGTCTTCGCGAGTTGTCATTTTTGAATTCGGGTGTAAAGATTGTTTTAAAAGATTTGCGTGGAGAAGAACCGAAAGAAGTTATCCTATTTTATGAAGGTGGTGTTGAAGCTTATGTAAAGTATTTAGATCGTACTAAAAATGCTGTTCATCAAACGATAAATATAGTTGCTGCGGACAAAAATAGTGGTATCAGTCTTGAGCTTTCAATGCAATGGAATGATAGTTATCACGAAAACGTTTTATGCTTTACAAATAATATACGTCAACGTGACGGTGGTACTCACTTGGCTGGTGTTAAAGCAGCTTTAACTAGAACAATTAATAATTATGCTTCTGATAATAAACTTTTCAAAAAAGAAAAGATTGTTCTATCTGGTGATGATGTGCGTGAAGGTTTAACAGCTGTTGTTTCTGTTAAAGTTCCTGATCCAAAATTCTCTTCTCAGACAAAAGATAAGTTGGTTTCAAGTGAAGTCAGAACTCATGTTGAATCTTGGGTAAATGATAAATTAGCTCAGTGGTTTGAAGAACGTCCAAGTGATGCTAGATCAATTGTGGGAAAAGCTGTTGAAGCTGCTCAAGCAAGAGAAGCTGCAAGAAAAGCGCGTGAGTTAACCAGAAGAAAATCAGCTCTAGAGGTTTCTAATTTACCAGGAAAGCTTGCAGACTGTCAGGAAAAAGATCCATCTCTATCTGAATTATTTATTGTTGAGGGTAATTCGGCTGGTGGTTCTGCAAAATCTGGACGCAATCGTAAGTTTCAAGCAATTTTACCAATTCGTGGTAAAATTTTAAATGTTGAGCGTGCTCGTTTTGATAAAATGCTTTCGTCAACTGAAATTGGAACAATGATAACTGCTCTTGGAACAGGAATTGGTGAACAAGACTTTGATCCTTCAAAAGTTCGTTATCATAAAATTATAATTATGGCTGACGCGGACGTTGATGGTTCTCATATCAGAACTTTGCTTCTTACTTTCTTTTTCCGTCATATGCCAAAATTGATTGAGCATGGCTTTTTATATATTGCTCAACCTCCACTTTACAAAGTTAAAAAAGGATCAAGTGAAGTATATTTAAAGAATGAACAGGCTTGGCAAAGCTATATTATTGAAAATGCTTTGAATAACGCAGTTTTGAAGTCAAAAGCTGGTGATAGATCTGGCGCTGATTTACACGATTTTGTTAACAAGTTAAGTAAATTTTCTTATTTAATAAATAATTTGTCACGCGTTATTCCTTCAGAAATTTCTGAAAATTTAGCTCTTGCTGGTGCTTATAACAAAGAGTGGATTAAAGACTCTACCAAAGCAAAATTATTAATTGAGAAAATTGACAAAATTTTTGCTGTAAATTCTGATGAAGAAATTTCTTGGAAATCTTCAATAAATGAATTTGAAGATCTTGAAATTGTAAAAGAAACTCGAGGTGTAAAAACAGTTTTTGTAGTTAAAAAATCTTACTTTGAATTCCCAGAAATTGACGCTATTGCAAAAATTAAAGAGCAAATTGGTGAAGATTTTGAATCAAAAGTTAAATTTATTCGTAGTGAATCTGAAGTTATTGCAAGTAAACCAATTGAGTTAATGAACGCAATTATTGAGGCTGGTAAAAAAGGTGTTTCAATACAGCGTTTCAAAGGTTTGGGTGAGATGAACGCGGAACAACTTTGGGAAACTACTCTTGATCCTGCTAACAGAACTTTGTTGCAAGTTAAAGTTGAGCAATTTGATGAAGCTGATGAAACTTTCTCAACTTTGATGGGTAATGTTGTTGAACCAAGACGTGAATTTATCCAAGAAAATGCGTTAAAAGTTGTTAATTTAGACGTTTAGAGAAAGTGTAATATATTTTTTTCCTTAAAGTGACTTGGTCAATTTAAATTATCATGAAAGATTCTTACTCTGAAATTTTGAAAAAGCAAAAAGAGCAGAATCTTTACCGCAAACTAGTTAAATCAGATATTGTTGATGCAGTTATCGTTAAAAGAGGCAAAAAGAAATTTATTTCTTTTGCCTCAAACGACTACTTTGGTCTTTCACAAAAGTTACAAGTCAAAAAAGCAGCAATTGAAGCTATAAAGAAATATGGTGTTGGTGCAGGAGCTTCAAGATATGTTACTGGAAATAACTCTCTTTATAAAAAATTAGAAAAAAAACTTTCTGAAGTTAAAAATTGCGAAGATGCGATAGTTTTTTCTTCTGGATATTCTTGTGCAATTGGTGTAATTCCGGCTTTAGTAGGTGAGGGTGATTTAGTTGTTGCAGATCGTTTAATTCACTCAAGTTTAATTGATGGTGTAAAGCTTTCTGGTGCAAAAATGATGCGTTTTTTGCATAATGATGTTTTACATGCTTATAAAATTTTGCAAGAACAACGTAATAAATTTGCAAGATGCATTATTATCACCGAAACAGTATTTTCAATGGATGGTGATTGTGGTTTGGTTGGCAAATTAAGAAATTTAGCTGAAGAATTTGGTGCTATGCTGGTAGTTGATGATGCTCACGGTTTGTTTGTTAAACCATCCTGTTATCCTGAGCGAAGCGAAGGATCTCAGTATGTTACACGAGATTCTTCGGCTTCGCCTCAGAATGACAAATCTTACTTTCTAACTCTTGGTACGCTTTCAAAAGCTATTGGTTGTGTTGGAGGATATGTTGCAGGAGATAGGGAAATAATTGATTATCTACGTAATTTTGCTAAATCACAAATTTACTCAACCGCTTTACCACCATCTGTAATTGCATCCGCTCTTTGTTCTATTAAAATTATTAAAAAGAAAAATTTAGCAGAAAAAACTTTGCAAAATGCTAAATATTTTTCTAAGTTGATGAAGTTACCAAACCCTCAATCAGCAATATTTTCAATTATTATTGGTGATTCTAAGAAAACTTTGGAAATTGCTAAGAAAGTTGAAGAAAAAGGCTTCTTAATTGGCGCAATTCGTTATCCAACAGTAGAAAAAAATAAAGCAAGATTGCGTATAACTTTCTCATCAGAGCATAAAAAATCTGATATTAGAAAATTAGCTAATATTTTATTAGATATTTTGTGGAGATGAAAAAACAACATCAAGAAAATACAAAAGAAAGTCTAATTACAACTTTGCAAACGATCATTAAACAAGATGTTTTGAGTGTTGATTTTAATGGTGATGCAAAAAATAACTTCTTTTCGTGGAATCAGAATTTAATCGATGAAAATAAAAATATAATATTGCCTGAAGTTTCTGAGAAAATAAACTATTCTCGTGCTTCTTTTGATATGGCTGCTTGTTACTTTTTGTTTCATGATTCAAAAATTTATAAGCAAAAAGAAGTTTCATTTGAAGAAAAAGATTTTTTTGACTCTTTTGAGAAGATTAGGGTTCTTGATTGTATTTCCAAATCTTACCGCGGTATTTTAAAAAATATTCTACATAAGGTTGAAAGTGATATTTTTAGTGCTTCTTCAAGTCTTTCTTTAGTTTTATTAAAAGAACTTTTTCCAAAGGAAGTTTTGCCAAAAACTAAGGAAATTGCTTTGGAAATTGAAAGTAATTTAAGCAAAAAAGTAATTCAGGAAATAAAAAAATTAAAACTTAGAACAAATAACCAAAAAGATTTCCAAGATGCTTTAGAAAATCTTTTAGAATTGATAAAGAGAGAAGAAGAAGTTGACGATTCTGAAAAAGAAGAACAAAGCCTGCAGCAAGAAAATAACAATCAAGATCAGCAAAAAGAATTGCATAACTTTAGCGCTGAAAATTCACCAGATGCAAATGAAAGTAATTTCAACCAGAATGGGGAAGAGTTGGAAAAAAAAGAAGTTAATGAAATTGAAGCGAACCCAAAAATAAAAGAAGAAGAAGACTTACAAGGTGAAATTAATTTAAAATCTCAGAAAACAGAAAGTAAAGAAACCAAAATTGAGTTTAAGAATTCTTATAAAATATATAGCAGCAAGTTTGATGAGGTGATTTTTCCACAAAAAATTATTAGTAAAAATGATTTAGAGTTACTTCGAGATCAGCTTGATTTAAGGCTTTCAAAGCTTTCTGGTATTTCCAAAAAGATGAGTTTAAAATTAAAAAGAAAACTTATTTCTAGAAAAAATGCTTTGGTAGAATTTGATGTAGTACAAGGCGTTTTAAATAGGAAAAAACTGTCACGAATTGTTATTGATCCTTTTGTAGAAGATGTTTGGGTCAATAATAAAGATCACCAATATAATGATACTGCTCTGACGATCTTGTTGGATAATTCTGGATCAATGCGTGGAAATCCAATTGTTATGAGTGCAATGACTTGCGAGATTATTGCTGAAATTTTAGAGAAATTTTCCGTGAAAACTGAAATTATCGGTTTTACAACTGCCGACTGGAAAGGTGGTAGAGTAAGAAAGTTATGGGAAAGTTCGGGAAGAATAAAAAATCCAGGAAGGTTAAATGAGTTGCGTCATATCATATATAAGCACTTCAACCAAAGCTTTAAAAAATCAAAAATAAACCT